>JAZRGI010000024.1:0-6395 GCA_045644105.1 Eubacteriales bacterium
TCACCTATGACAATATTTTGCGCCTCTGCGACGATCCCGACGTGCGAGATCCCATTAAATATCTGCGCGAGCGCGAGATCGTGCACTATCAGCGCTTCGGCGAGGCGCTCCGCATCACGCAGGAGCATCTTGACAGCAAGAATTTCTACGCCTGCAATCCATCCTTTGACAAAGGCTGCGGTAAAATGAAAAACTGCTGAACAACAAAATAAAACAAGGACGGCTTATTTTTAAGCCGTCCTTGTTCTGTTTAATCTCTCGCTTGATCGGCATCGGCTTTGGTATGATGAACCGTTCCGAAGGGGTGTTGCGGGGGCGCGTACAGGGAATAGAGTTTTAGCGGGCACTTGCCTACGTTGACGATATTGTGCCAGGTTCCTGCGGGAAGGAGGAGGGCATAGCTTCCGTCTACACACCCCTCTTCTTGCAGATTGCTTCTGCAATTTCCGAGATAGACCTTTGCCATTCCCGACTCTATCCTGATAAATTGGTCAACGTCGGGATGCATTTCCAAACCAATTTCTTCGTGCACGGGAATGCTCATTAAAGTCAACTGCAAATGTCTGCCCGTCCAAAGTGTCGTTCTGAAATTCTCATTCATGCCTGTCGCATGATCGATATTGAATATCAACGGTTCACATCCAAAGTCACGGATTATCGGGTGCTCGCCGTAGCCTCTCTTTCGCATATGTGTACCTCCTAAAATGGTTTCGGTACAGTATATGCATGGATCAGTGGTTTGGATAAAGCGTCAGTTTGTTTTCATCCGGACGATAGATTGCGAGGAAGATATCCTTTTCCTCGCGATATCCTTGTTTCTTCAGTTCGTTTTTCAACCAATTTCGATCCCTGCCGAGCCTTGAAAGGTTTTCTTCCATCACACTGCCGTCCATAATGATCTCCACGCCGATATGCGATGCTTTGGTTGTAATATTAAGATCCTTTGGCGTTGCCGGTCGGTTTACCGCTTTTGGCAAGACCGAAAGCCTTCCGTTATGCTCAAAAACTGCCGTTTGGATCTCGTCAAGATCAAAATATCCCTGCTCCCGACACAGAAGCACAAACTCGGAGAGATCGAGCTTTGCCTTCTTTAAATTTTGTCGGAAGATCTTTCCGTCATTCATCAATATGGTTGGCGTTCCGTTGATATATTTTCGCGATCTTGGGAGCTTATGGGCGATTAAATTGAGTAGCAGGGAGGTTCCTCCCCAAATGATGAGTGCGATCAACGGCTTGTGCGGTTCTTCCAATTCGGTTGCAAGCTCCGCGCCGATCGATCCTATGGTAATGCCCGAAACGTAATCGAAAAAGTCGAGCTGCGCCACCTGCTTGTGTCCCATCATTTTTGTGATGATAAAGAGTGCCGCTACCGATAACAGAGCTGTGAATATGACCTTGATGATCTCCATATTTTCCTCCAAAAAGCTTTTTTTTAGTCTTTGTGGCTTGCGGCATCTCTATGCATCGGACGGTGTTACGGAACGCTTGGAAAGGATATGGTGGAGAATTGCATCTTTTAAGAATATTTACATTATTTTATTGACTTATGACACCGAATGTGATAGAATGAGAAGAGAAAAAACAGAGAGGCAGATCGATCTATGAAAATGCTTTTTTTTGATATGGAGTTTGCGGACGGTCGCGTTCCCGGTTCTATCTATTCACTCGGTTACGTGATCACCGATGAGAATTTTAAGATCTTAACGCCGCCTACCGATATTCTGATCAATCCCGAATCCACCTGGAATTCCTACGTTGTCAGAAAGATACTTGCCTATCCCAAAGCGAAGGTGACGGCGGCTCCTAATTTTTCGGAACAATATAAAACCATTAAAAAACTGTTTGACCGTGTCGACGTTGCCGTCGGATTTGCGGTGGGGAACGACGTGCGTGCGCTTCGCAAGGATTGTGAGCGGTACACCTTGCCGAAGCTTGTCTACCGTTCACTGGATATGGAGCAGATCTGCAGGCAGATGGATGAGCACAGAGAGGCGCACGGCTTGGCGGGCTACGTTGAGGCGTGGTGCGGAGAGATTCCCAAAAATCAACATCGCAGTGACGGAGATGCCTATGCCACCATGCTTCTTTTGAAAGCAATCTGTGCACAAAAGCACGTCACGCCGCAGATGTTGATGGAAGCCTTTCCCGAAAGTTGCGTCATGAGCGAGCAAGTCCAACGGCCGCTTTCTCAAAAGGGAAGGTTTTCTGCCTGGAAACAATTTTTCGGCAAGCATGAGGCAAAGCGAAAGGAGAATGCGCTCCGACATCGGACACCTTCGACAAAAAAAGACAAAAAGTACTGATCAAAGGCTTGAATTTCACAAATTCTATTGACAACTTGCCAAATTTATGTTAATATAAATATGTATAGGCATTTGAGGAAAATTTATATAGAATATGTTGATTTGCAAGGAGGATAAAGCCGTGTTGAATTTAACATTATGCTTAGTTTTACTTGGTATCGTTGCGATAGGTGTTTTGTTATCGCTTTACAGAGGTGTGAAAAGATCGCGTATCCGCGCATTGATGATTCTTGGGTGCGGCATCGCTTCTTTGGTATTGACCGTCCTGTTGCGCGGGATGATCCTGACGGACGGTGTGATGGATAAGAATATCCTTCCTTTCCTGGATGGCTTGGGTACGGATATGTCGTTGGTAGTGGAAATGTTGAATATTTCCCCGACACTCAACGACGTGTTGGCAAACACCATTACGTCGTTGGTCACGCCTTTCCTTTGCGTGATTCTGTTTTTGGTGTTGTGCTTTTTTACATGGATCGTCTATCTTGCTTTGAACATTCGCAAGCAGGAGGCAAAATTCTCGGTTTTGCGCTCGATTGCGTGGGGGGCGGCACAGGGATTGATCTGCGGTGTGATTTTTTTGATCCCGGTTGCAACCTATATGGAGTATGCTCCGATCGTTGCCGATTGTGTCCTGGAGGCAGATCTTCTCACCCGTGAGCAAGAGGTATATCTGCAGGAGAGCATGGAGAACGTTGCGTCTGCAAACAAGGGCATTTTGGGCGTTTACCGTACTTTGGGCGGTAAGCAGATCTGCAAATTGCTTGGAAACTTCAAAGTGAACGATCAAACCGTCGTTATGGCGGATGAGATCGATTCGGTGGCTTCTTTTGGTATCAGTGTCTACCGTCTTGCAAAATCTCCCATTGCGTCTTACGGCAATTCCGAGGTGGCTGCATTGAATGCCATTTCCGATTCTTTTGAGGATTCGATCCTGTTGCCTACGATTGCAGGAGAGATCATCTATGACGTTACCCAAAAATGGATGAACGGTGATAGTTTCTTTGGCGTTGCTAAACCGAGCTTTGGCGATATGAACGAGGCATTTGATCCGCTCTTTACGCGTTTGTTGTCGGTTCTGAACGCCGATGCTCATAACACGGAGGCTCTGCGGGCGGATTTTGCTACCGTTGCGGATATGATTGCTACGTTGACCAAAAACGGTGTCTTTGCAAATCTTTCCAATACCGACCAGTTGTTGAATATGCTGGCGCAGAACGAGGTCGTGACACAGTTGATCTTCTCTTTGGGTGAAAACCAGAATATGAAGGTATTGATCCCCGAGATCAATAAGTTCGGTATGCGTATCATTGCAACCACTTTGGGTGTTCCCGAAAACGCAGACGAGATCTACAATAGCTTTATTGATGATGTTGTTGTTGCGCTCAACGAGGTTCGATCTTTGGAAAGCGAGCAGCAACTTGAAACCTTGAGTAACAAGTTGATCACCGCGTTTGATGAGGCGGGTATTATGGTTGATTCCGTTCTGATCGATTGCTACTCCGCAAGTATGATCACCGACCTTGTAAACAGAACCGAACTTACCACCAAACAAGATGTACAGGATTTCTTTACTCTTCTGACGTTGAGCATGGAGCAGGAAAGTGTACCGCAGGATAGCGATCCGACCGAGCCGATCGTTTACCGTGAAAGTGTTGCACTTTCTGCATCCAAGTCGAATCAGATGATTAGCGGAAGCGCGTATGCCGATCTGACCGATGAGCAGATCAAGAAGACCGGTGCCGCTATTCTGGCAAACGCATTGAAAACCCTGAAAAACGAGCAGACGGTTGGACAAGAGGCAGGCACGGTTTTGGTAACCGTTTATGCCGACCTGCTTGTGGACGCTCCCGAAACTTTGGAAAAGCTTGGAACGGTTGAATTGAAGGCGGCTATATCGGAAGAAACGATCACGGTTTCCGCCTCTTTGAATTCTGCCGAAACGGTCAAACAGGTAACCAGAAAGATTACTCTTGACGATCTTTTGATCGATGCGGATGCCGCGGCGGCAACCATTACCTCTGAAACGATCACGAAAGAAGCGGAAGCCATTTCTGCCATTTTCAATGCGGCAAATGAGCTTAAGACGCAACTCAATCAGGAATCCGAAGTCAAGTTGGATGAAATTGCAGGTGCGGTCGGTAATATCCTGGATAGTCTTGGTCAAACCGAAACCTTCGGAAGCGACAAGACTGCGGATCTGTTTACCGCAGTTCTGCAGTCTGAAACCGTCAGAGATGCCGCAGATTTGGATCTGAAGACGGCTACCGATATGGCAAACTCGGCTACCGATTCCAGCAAGGGCGAGGTTAGCTACACGCAGACACTTACCGTTGTTTCGGGCAGTATCTCAGTGGTTACCAAACTTGGACAGAACGGCGAGAAGGTTGCGGAGGAGGAGCTTGTTGAGTTGATTCGCAATCTCAATCCTCAAACCTCCGGTATGATCGAAATCTACGTTACCACCGAACGCATGGAAAGCTACAACGTTCCGGCGGATAAATCCGAAACAACTGCGCAGATGATTCGTGCGGTGTTCCACTATATGGCAAACGAGAGCCTTTCCGATTACGATGCCGAAGCAAAGGCGCTGAATCAGGTTCTTACCATTGCGCTTTCGGCAAAGGATCACTCCTCTGCGGAAAATCTTTACACGAAAAACGGCGTTGAAGGTGTTTTGCCCGGAAATGCGTATGAAACTGTGACGATCTTCCTCGGTTCCGATGCGATTACCTATGCATTGAGAACTACCATACTGGATGAAAACGGCGTTGTCATCGAGGAAAAACGCGATGCCTTTGGTTGGGGCAAATCCATGTCGCCCGATTCCGACGGATATAAAGATACGGTAGAAGCGATTAAAACCTACTACCAAGAGCATAAGGATGAGCAAACCAAGCTCGATCTTGAGGCATTTGCCGCAATGCTCGGTGTTGACGCGGCAGAAGCAGGCGTATTTAACTGATCAATCAACAAAATGAATACCGGCGTACCTGCCATTGTTGCGGGTACGCCGTGCTTTTGCGTTGTGTGTTGTTTTGTTTTGACGAAATTATATTTTCCTTGACAAAAGACGACGTTTGTGATATAATAATAGGTAAGGAAAATAATCGAACAGTTTGTGTATTTTGAATTTTTTTGATAGATTTTACGCTTTTTTGAAAGGGGAGTATGACAATGCTTGGTGAATTGCTTTCTATTACAAAGTTTCGCAAAATACTTTTGGCTTTCATAGACTTGTTTTGCTTTGCGGTAGTTGACGGATTTTACTTTTGGGTTACTACTTACGTCGATAAGCACCAGATGTATAATCCGCAATTGTTTTTGCGAAATTCCGCAATTCTGATTGCTTGTATCATGTTGGCAAGATTGGTCATGGGGGTATATTTTAACGTTTGGCGTTATACCAATACGACCATGTACTTAAAGCTTGTGTTTGCAGACGGCATGGGTTGTATCGTCGGATTGGTTTTGACTTATATTTTAAACGTGTACACAGGGGTATGGCATTTTACCGTCGTATCTTGTATGTTGGCGCTTCTTTCCCTGACAACTCGTTTTTCCTACCGTTTGATTTATAAACATATGCATCTTGGGGCAGAAAAAGGCATTCGCAAAACCACTGTTGCCATAGTCGGTGCAGGACAGATGGGGGCTTTACTTGCGGAGGAGCTTCTTTCCAGAAAGGATTCCCACTATAAGCCGGTCTTCTTTATTGATAACGATACCGCCAAAGTAGGCGGTCGCGTGGCGGGCTTGAAGGTCTACCGTGCGGACGATAAAATCATTGATTTTATTAAAAATCAAAGTGTTGGTGAAATCTTTATCGCACTGACCGGTCTTGACAGTGAGCGGGCAACCGAGTTGTATCATTTTTATAGCCAGACCTCGTGCAAGGTCAAATTGTACGAGCTTCCCGTCCGGGAAATGGAGAGCGGAAGCGCCTTGAAGGGAAAAATCCGCGAGTTTGAAATCGAGGATTTGCTCTTCCGCAAGTCCATGAGCATCAACAGTGTTGAGTCCTTCCAATACTACAGCGGTAAAACGGTGTTGGTTACGGGTGGCGGTGGATCGATCGGAAGTGAACTTTGCCGT
>JAZRGI010000025.1:0-6584 GCA_045644105.1 Eubacteriales bacterium
AGGCAATCGCACCGATCCCACAAGGTTTCACGTCACCGATCTCTTCTCGACAAGCGGTTGTCCGTTGGCAAGAGTGATGAGAAGAGAGCTGAAGGCGCGCGGCATCCGACACCTCAAGGTGGTGTTTTCGGACGAGCCGACCGCAACGCGACCGATCGATGCACCCGTTGTCGTTCCCGATCCCGAAACACGCAAAACGCCGCCCGCGTCGCTCCCGTTTGTGCCGTCTGCGGTGGGGTTGATCATGGCAAGAGAGATCGTGTTTGATCTCATTGCGGCACCAAAAATTAACCGATCATGACAAAGAAAGCCTTTCGCCGATATACGACACCGTATTTTCGGCAGGGCTTTTTTTGCGATTGAAAATAATTTTTTTGCAATTGCCAATTTTTTCACAAATTCCTATTGATAAATTACGGTTTTTGTGTTATGATATTAGTGTATGGCAATTTTTGAATTTACTTATTGGAAAGGATATGAAAAACATGACCTACAACAAGAAATCCATTGAAGACGTTGTAATTTCCGCAGGACAGAAGGTATTCGTTCGTTGCGATTTCAACGTTCCTATGAAAGACGGTGTGATCACCTCCGACAAGAGAATCGTTGGCGCACTCCCCACCATCAAGTATCTGATGGACAAGGGCGCTAAGGTAATTCTCTCTTCCCACATGGGTAAGCCCCATGCAATCTTCACCCCCAACTTCAAGCTCGATAAGAAGGAGCAGAAGAAGATCGATGAGCTTCCCGAGGCAGAGCGCGAGGCAGCAACCGCAGAGCTGAAGGCAAAGGCACTGAAAAACGATCCCGCAAAGTTCTCCCTGAAGCCGGTTGCAGACCGTTTGAATCAGGAGCTTGGCGGTAAGGTTGCGTTTGCAAGCGATATCATCGGTGACGATGCAAAGGCAAAGATCGCTGCTATGGAAAACGGAACCTGCGTTCTGATCGAGAACGTTCGTTTTGACGCGCGCGAAACCAAGAATGACGCAGCATTTGCAAAGGCGCTTGCAGATCTCGCAGGCGAGGGCGGTCTGTTTGTAAACGACGCGTTCGGAACCGCACACCGCGCACATGCATCCACCGCAGGCGTTGCAGATTACCTGCCCGCAGTATGCGGCTACCTGATCCAGAAGGAGATCGGCGTTATGGGTAAGGCTCTGGCAGATCCCGCACGTCCCTTCGTTGCAATTCTCGGCGGCGCAAAGGTATCCGATAAGATCGGCGTTATCAACAACCTGCTTGAGAAGTGCGATACTCTGATCGTTGGCGGCGGCATGGCATACACCTTCTTTGCTGCAAAGGGCTACGCCGTAGGTACCTCTCTGTGTGAGACCGATAAGATCGAGCTTGCGAAAGAGATGATGGCAAAGGCAGAGGCAAAGGGTGTTAAGTTCCTGCTTCCCATTGACAACAGAATCGGCAGAGAGTATGACGAGAACACCGAGAACAAGGTTGTTGATTCCGATAAGATTCCCGACGATTGGATGGGACTTGACATCGGCAACAAGACCATTGAGCTCTTCTCCAAGGCAATCGTTGGCGCGGGAACCGTTGTATGGAACGGTCCTATGGGCGTTTCCGAGTGGAAGAACTTTGCGGCAGGCACCGAGGCAGTTGCTAAGGCGGTTGCAGAGTCCGGCGCGGTTTCCATCATCGGCGGCGGTGACTCGGCAGAGGCCGTTGAGCGTCTTGGCTTCGGTCCCAAGATGACGCACATCTCCACCGGTGGCGGCGCATCCCTTGAGTTCCTTGAGGGACTTGAGCTTCCCGGCATCGCGTGCCTGATGGACAACTGATTGCGTTTGATCGCAAATCCATCAAAAAACTAAAATCGGCACGAAAGGAAAGAAAAACTATGAATCCCAGCAAGAGAAGAACAGTGATCGCGGGCAACTGGAAGATGAACTTCACCCCCGCGGAAGCAACTGCTTTCATCAATGAGGTAAAGCCCCTGGTTGCGGGCAAGGATAACTGCGACGTTATCTTTTGCGCACCCTACGTAACCATTGCCGCCGCACAGGAGGCAGCAAAGGGCTCCAATATCAAGATCGGCGCAGAGAACGTACACTTTGCAGAAAAAGGCGCATACACCGGTGAGGTTTCGGCAACTATGTTAACCGCTTGCGGTGTTGAGTATGTCATCATCGGTCACTCCGAGCGCCGTCAGTATTTCGGCGAAACCGACGAAACCGTCAATCTCCGCACCAAGGCGGCTCTGGCGGCAGGCATGAAGGTCATTCTTTGCCTCGGTGAGGTAAAGGAGCAGCGTCTTTCCGGTATCACCGACGAGGTGGTTGCAATGCAGACCAAGCTCGACCTGCTCAACGTTACCCCAGAGGAAATGAAGAACGTCATCATCGCTTACGAGCCTGTATGGGCAATCGGAACCGGTCTGACTGCAACTCCCGAGCAGGCAGAGGAAACCTGCGGCGTGATCCGCAAGACCCTCGTTGCACTGTACGGTGAGGAGGTTGCCGAGTCGGTTACCATTCAGTACGGTGGATCGATGAACGAGAAGAACGCAGCCGAGTTGTTGGCAAAGCCCAACGTAGACGGCGGTCTGATCGGTGGCGCATCTCTGGTTGCCGAGAAGTTCAAGGCGATCGTTGACGCCGCACAGTAATCAAAAATTATCAAAGGAGTTGCTCTTGCGAGCGGCTCCTTTTTCTATTTTCCCCTTCTAAAGACTTCTTTTGATGGACACAATAGAAACAAAAGGAGGGATGCGTTATGAAAATACTGATGTTGACCGATAAAATGGATATGGGAGGTGCCGAAACACATATCCGTGAGCTTGCGCTCGGCTTACGGAAGATGGATGTGGAAGTGCATCTGCTTTCGGGTGGAGGCAGTCTTGCCGATGCGTTGGAGAAGGAGGGTATACGGCAGTTCCGTACCTCCTTGTTTTGTCGCCGTCCTATTGAACTCTTGTTGGCAAGAGGCAGGATCAGACGGTTGGTCAAGCGCGAGGGATACGACGTATTGCACGCCCATGCGCGCATTCCCGCGTTCCTCATCCGGGGATGCCGCCGTTGGGGATGTCGGTCGGTCGTTACGGTTCACGCGCGCTTTCTGTGCAACCGCCTGCTTGCAAAGCTTTGCTATTGGGGAGAACACACGGTCGCCGTCGGGGAGGATCTGCGCTCTTACGTGTGCGACGTTTACGGTGTGCCCGCCGAGTGCGTTACCACCGTTGCGAACGGAGTCAACTGTCAACGGTTTTTTCGAGGAGGCGAAGGGAGAGGCGAAAGCGCACCAAAAATCCTTTTTGCGAGTCGGTTAGACAGAGATTGCAGTCTGGGGGCGATGCTTCTGTGCGAGCTTGCTCCGGCGTTGTGCCGAAGCTATCCCGCGTTGGAGATCACCGTGGCGGGCGGCGGTGCTTGTCTTGAGGAGATTCGAACCGAGGCAGAACGCATCAACCGTCTGTTGGGGAGAGTCGCGATCCGAGCGGTAGGACGGGTTGAGGATATGGCACCCCTGTTTCGGGAACATGACATTTTCGTCGGTGTATCGCGCGCGGCAATGGAGGCGGCGGCAAGCGGTTGCGCGGTTGTGCTTTGTGGAAACGAAGGATACGGCGGCATCCTGTGCGGTGACAGTGCAGAGAAAGCGGCGTTTTCAAATTTTTGTTGCCGAAACGCAAGTAAAGCGCGTGCGGAGCGGTTGGAGACCGACCTGCGATGGCTTTTGGAACGCGATGCCTTCCGACGGTCGTGCGCGGAGGAGGGGGAAGAACTCATCCAAAACAACTTCAACGCCGAAACGATGTGTCAAAAAACGTTGGAGGTCTATCGCCGCGTTGTTCTGCATCGGTTTGACGTCACTTTAACGGTTGGAGGGTATTTCGGATGCGGAAACGTTGGTGACGACGCGATCTTGTTGGGATTTCTCAACACCGTGCGCGAGTTTGCTCCGGGCGTGAGGGTGTGTGCATTGACCAAACGACCGCGGCACGACCGCAGACGGTTCGGCATTTCCTGTTACGCACGCAAAAATCCCTTTTCCGCACGTCGGGCATTTTTTACTTCGCGCGCGTTTCTGTGCGGCGGTGGATCACTCCTGCAAAATGCAACCAGTAATCGCTCTCTGCGATACTACCTGGGGCTTTTGCGAAGTGCGCGTCGATGTGGTTGCAAAACGGTGCTTTTTTCGGGTGGGATCGGGCCTTTGCTTGGCAGGAGAGCCGGTGACCGTGTGAGAAAAGAACTTTCCGCGTGCCGTTATATCAGTCTGCGGGATGCCGACTCTTTGCGCTATTTGCACCGCCTGGGCGTGCCTGCCGACCGATTGCATGACGGAGCCGATCCTGCCTTGCTCATGCCGCTACCTCCGATCGGTCGTGCGAGATCGATGCTTTTGGAAAGGGGCATTCACATTGACGATCAACCGCTTTTGTGCGTTGTGGTGCGCGGAGGCAGTACCTGCCGCATCCGACGTGAAACCCTGATCGCAGCCGTCAGAATGGTTTGTCAGAAACGGCGCCTCGTTCCTGTTTTGCCGATTTTGGACGAGGAAGAGGACGGACGGCAGAGCCGCGTTGCCGCAACCATGCTTGGCGGATATGCCATCTCTTTGCGCGAGCCGAGCGATTTGACGGCATTGATGTCGGTCTGTGCGGCGGCGGTAACCATGCGCCTGCACGGGATGATATTGGCATCGGTTGTTGCCTTGCCGACACTCGGTGTTACACCCGATCCGCGTGACAGAAAGATCGCTTCGTTTGCCAAAGCCTGTGGGCAGGATTGTCTTTCCGAGGAACGTTTGACGGTGGGGGAAATCGTTGAGGGCGTGGAATCCTGTCTTGATGGAGGGCAAGCGCGCATTCCCATTCTGCGCGATGCCGTTCGGGAAATGCAAAAAAAATCAAGAAAAGATATTGCAAATATATTGGAAATGATTTATAATATGGATAATAAGCTTTAAATCGGTTATACGAAAGGAAGATTTTATGAAGAACGCACAGCTTGCCGATCTTTTGCGTCCCGATGATTTTGACGGCATTGTAGGGCAGGAGCATCTGTTTGGTCCACGCGGTATCGTGCGGCGAATGTTGGCGAGCGGACGAATCACCAATATGATCTTTTACGGCCCTCCCGGAACGGGAAAGACAACGGCGGCGACGGTGATTGCCAAGCAATCGGGAATGACTTTCAGAAAACTGAACGCCACGTCGGCAAGCCTTTCCGACGTCAAGGAGATCATCAGTGAAACCAATAACGTATTTGGTGCGGGCGGCATATTGCTCTATCTGGATGAGATCCAGTATTTTAACCGTAAGCAACAACAATCGCTCCTGGAATATATGGAGGACGGACGCATCACGTTGATTGCTTCAACGACCGAGAATCCGAATTTTTACGTTTACAATGCAATCCTGTCACGTTCGTCGCTTTTTGAATTCAAGCCGGTCACTCCTGCGGCCATGCGCGCGGTTTTGTGCCGCGCGTTGCGCTATCTCAATGAGGAAAATCAGCTGCAAAAGACGGCAGATGACGCGCTTTTGAACTATATCGCCACCTGCGCAAAAGGCGACGTCAGACATGCCATCGTGTTGTTTGAAAACACATATCACGCCGTGGAAGACCAACTGTCGAAAGAGGCGGTAGACAGTTTTGATACAACGATCAGTGGATTTAACGATGACACGCACTACAATCTGCTTTCATGCCTGCAAAAGTCGATCCGCGGATCGGATCCCGATGCCGCAGTATTTTATCTTGCAAAGCTACTCTCGTTGGGAGAGTTGATCTCGGTCTGCCGACGCCTGCAGGTCATCGCGTCGGAGGACATAGGTCTTGCCTATCCAATGGCGGCGGCGGTAACGCGGGCTTGTTGTGAATCGGCAAAGGAATTGGGAATGCCGGAGGCGCAGCTCGCGTTGGCAAATGCCGCCATTATGCTTGCCACCGCCCCCAAATCCAACTCGGCGCACAATGCCGTGCTTGCCGCCAATGAGGACGTGCGGCGCGGAAAGGGAATGAATATTCCCGTACATTTGCAGAGTCCCTTGTTCAAGGGGTATCAATATCCGCACGGATACGAGAACCATTACGTTGAGCAACAATATCTGCCGGACGACCTGCGCGGCACCGTCTATTATCATCCCGGTCCCAACAAAACCGAGCAAGCCGCCGACGAGTATTGGAAGCGGATCAAGGGAAAAATGTAAGAAACCTATTCTGAAAAACGCGAGGGTGTGATCTTTTGATTGCTCCCTCGCCTCATTTTTTATTGAAAATCCTTGCTTTTTTACGTAAGATATGATATAATAACTATAACTATGAAAAAACTGTTAAAAATCGGTCAATGATATCGTAATGGAAAGGATGGAATTTCTCTATGAAAGGCATAATTCTCGCCGGTGGATCCGGTACGCGGTTGTATCCGCTGACAAAGGTGACCTCCAAGCAATTGCTTCCCATCTATGACAAGCCCATGATCTATTATCCCATGTCGGTTTTGATGAACGCGGGCATTCGTGATATTCTGATCATCTCCACGCCGCAGGACACCCCTCGCTTCCGTGACCTTTTGGGTGACGGACATCAGTTCGGCGTAGAGTTGACCTATGCAGTGCAACC
>JAZRGI010000026.1:0-2437 GCA_045644105.1 Eubacteriales bacterium
ATGCCAACGCCAGAGGCGGGAGAGACGAGCGCGCGCCAAAGTTGACGCGGCAGGTCGCGCACCGGCAGCGATACCGTATAGGAGGCGTCGGCGTCTGCCCGCGCGCAAAGATGGTACTGCTTTCGTGCTTCACCCACCGCAAAGGCGGAAAACAGGAGAAAGACCGTGACCAGACAAAAGATGAAGATGTCGTTGCTTCCCGCGTGGACGTAAAAGGCGGAGAGGTAGGGTTGTCCAAACAGGCAGAACAGATTGTAAAACGTATGCAGGAGAAAGGCGGTAATGAAAGAGCGCGTGGTGTACATCGCGCAAGCAAGGAGCGCACCGATCAGAAGATACGTGGGGAAAAGCGGGAAGGAGAAGTGAAGCATGGCAAAAAAGAGCGCACTGACGGTAATCGAAACGGCAACTCCAAATCGTTCGTATTCAGCGCAAAGGAAGGCACGGTAGATCAATTCCTCACAGAATGCGGGAAGGATGCTATAGGCAAGAATTACGTACAGTTTTTCAAATGCTCCGCCGTTCAGACGGGCTACAAAGATGTCGTAAAGCTTGAAATTTCCGGTCAGTGAAGCGATGCCGCCGGTCAGGATCTCGCAAAGCAGAGCGCCGGTGATCATGACGACCAATATACAAAAGGAAAACCATAACCGATCGGGACGCGGCAGGGAGAGGCGAATGCGCGAGGGAAACGAGTCGTCATTCAATTTGGCGTACACGACGGCGGGAACGGCAAAGATCATCAGTTGCAATAGGATCGCCACGAGAAACTCGTTGTTTCTTGTGGTAAGGCGCGTATCGATCAGGCGCGAGAGCAACAAAAGGACAAAGGTGATTGCCACCAGAATGGGCGGCTTGTGCAATGCGTGCGCCGACGGTTTGCGCGAGGAAGCTTCATCGGCTTCTTCCGCTTTTACAACGGCGGTTTGAGAAGTGCTTTTTTGTTTGCCGCTTTGCAGGAATTTTTGAAAAAAAGGCAAACGGCGTCCGCGGCGCGGGGCGGGAGCAGAGCTCATTTTTGACACGCCGTCGGGGGATTGATCGTCGTTTCGGAGATCAGGCTCTGTCGGTCGGCATTTGCGCACGCCGATTTCGGTAAAGACGAACGAAACGGGAAGATCATGCGGTTCGGTCGGCACACGGCGCACCAAGAGCGAGGAATAAACGGCACCGATCGCAATTCCCGGAAATTGGGAAAGAAAGCGATCGTAGTATCCTTTTCCGTAGCCAAGACGGGAACCGGAAAGATCAAAGGTGAGTGCGGGAACGATGCAGACCGAGTACTCGGTCGGTTGACAAAGCGGCGCATCGGCAGGCGGCTCGGGAATCCCGTAGGCACCCGCACAGAGACGCGCATTCGGTTGGAGATAGTAAAAGCGAAGCGTGTTGGTTGCGGTATCGCAACGGGGGAAGGCGATTCGCTTGCCTTGCATTTGTGCCGCGCGAGCCAGGGGAAGCAGGTTGATCTCGGTGCCGATGGGGGCGTAAAGCAATAGCTCTTGGGCGTTTTTAAAGATCTCGGAGGCGGCAATGCGCTTGATGATGGCAATATCCCATTCGCGTCGTTTTTCGGCGGGAACGGCGGCGCGTTTTTTCTTTAGCGCAAGGCGGTATTCTTGTTTTTCGGTCACGTCAGTCTGCCAGGACCGCGCGGCGCAATTCGTCGGCGGCAGTTTGTCCCTTCAGGGCGGCAACCAACGCAAGACCAAACTCCAAGGCGACGCCCATGCCTGCGGCAGTAATGGTTTTTCCGTCGGTTACAACGCGCTCGTCGGCAATCGTCGCGCCAATCAGATGCTCCTCAAAACCCGGGAAGCAGATGGCGCGCTTGCCCTGCAGATAACCGCGTTTTCCGAGGATCATCGGCGCGGCGCAGATCGCGGCAAGATAGGCGTTGTTGGATGCGGCGGCGCGCAGAGCCGTTTCCACGGTGCGCGACTCGTCGAGATTGCGAGAGCCCGGCATACCGCCGGGCAAAATGATCATTTCGGGCTTGGCGTCGCGGTAAAGCGCTTCCGGCATATCAGCTTGTACGGCAATGCCGTGGGAGCCGATGACAGTGTCATTGCCGCCAATGCCAACCGTGGTAACGCTGACGCCCGCGCGTCTTAACAGGTCGAGGGGACAGAGTGCCTCAACTTCCTCAAAACCGTTTGCCAAAAACATATATACCATAATATACTCGTTCCTTTCGGTTGTCGTATTCAGAGAGTGCCTGCGGTCAGGCGGATCAAAAGCTTTTTACTGTCGGGTTGCACCTTTGCCTCATGTGCGGCACGGTTGCGATGGATCTCACCGCAGCGTGTGCAACGGTGAATGATAATAAAGCCCTTACGCGCATCGGGTTCGACGCGGATCGGTTCCATTTGTCCGCCGCAGTCGTTGGCGCGGTCACCCGGATTGACGTCTACGTGAAGCGACCAGAGGCAAAAGGGAC
>JAZRGI010000027.1:0-4063 GCA_045644105.1 Eubacteriales bacterium
GGAGGAGTCACCGAGAGCCTCGATAACGTTCTTGCCAACGCGGGTCATGATCAGCATGTTGAGAACGACGTAAATGGAGTCGGTCAGCTCGATACCGATCTTTGCGAAGTCGGAACCAACGACACCCATGGAGTAGGGAATAACGTACATCGTCTTACCCTTGTAAGAATTCTTATACAACTTGGAAAGCGTTTCATAGCATTCCTTGGGATCCATCCAGTTGTTGATGTTGCCTGCATCTTCCTTCTTGCTGGTGCAGATGAAGGTTCTGTGCTCTACACGCGCAACGTCATTGATTGCGGTTCTGTGCAGGTAGCAGTTGGGATATTCCTGGGGATTCAGCGCTTCCAGCTCGCCGCTCTTGCAAGCCTCTGCACGCAGTGCTTCGGTCTGCTCGTCGCTTCCGTCGATCCAAACGATGCTGTCAGGCTTTACCATGTCAGCCATAGCATTGATCCATTCCAGAACATACTTGTTGTTGGTCATGATTTTGCTCCTTTTATGTGAATTATTTTTTTTCAAAACATTAGGGGTTACAAGGACCCTTGTAATCCATTTTATATTTTACACTTTTTTTTGTTTTTTTACAATGGCTTTTTTGAAAAGGTTACAATTTATTCACAATCTTCGTATGCAAAAGGCAGGTTGTGTTCCTTCGCGGATGGAGTTTTTGAAAAAAAGGGGTTTTCAAGAATGAATTTATATGTTATAATAATGAAAAAAGGCGGAGGGCTTATCAGATGCAGAAACTGAATGCAAAAGAACAGGCAGTGTTGGACTATCTTTTCGGTGAGATCGCCAAGCGCGGTTATGCCCCCAGTGTGCGTGACGTTTGCTCGGCGCTAGGTTACGCAAGCACCTCCACGGTGCAGGCGTATTTAGACCGTCTGGAGCAGTACGGATACATTCGCAGAGAGGTTGGAAAGAGCCGTTCTATCGTGCTTTGCGACATTGGTACGCCGCAACGGATTTTGCTTGCGGATGAGTCGGGGGCACATCAACCCTCCTACGTTCCGAATTTTCTCTATTGCGGAAAAAACGAAAACGGCGAGTCGCCCATTGCCCGTTGGGATGCACGGAGCGGTGAATATCTGATATATTGCGGAGAGCGTTTGATCGCTCGCTTAAAACCGACGGAGAGCAACTGACCGATCGTACGAATAAAAACAGAAAGAAACGCTATACTAAGAGAGGTAAACTTTTCTTGGTTTAGCGTTTTTCTGTTGATTGCATCCACCGTGTGAGCGGTGGAGCGTTTCGCGCAGGCACGACGGAAAACACCGAAACCTTTTGAAAGTCAGACAGAAGGGAGAAATGATATGGGAAAATATTTCGGAACCGACGGCTTTCGCGGAGAGGCGGGGGTTACACTCACCAGCGAGCATGCCTATCGCATCGGTCGTTTTTTAGGTTGGTATTACGCAAAGGAAAGGGCGGGGCGCGTGCGCGCGGTTATCGGCAAGGATACCAGACGCTCCAGCTATATGTTTGAATATTGCATTGCCGCCGGTCTGACCGCATCCGGGGCCGATGCTTATATGTTGCACGTCACGACGACGCCCAGTGTTTCCTATGCGGTATCGGGAGAAGATTTTGATTGCGGTGTGATGATATCGGCAAGTCACAATCCGTACTACGACAACGGTATCAAGCTTATCAACCGTCGCGGCGAGAAAATGGAGGACGCAACCACCGAGTTGATCGAGGCATATCTTGACGGCAACACCGAGCGGCTCGGTCTTGTGGGAGATATTCCATTCGCTATCGGGGCAGATATTGGACGTATTATCGACTACGCCGCGGGCAGAAACCGTTATATCGGGTATCTGATCTCGCTATCAAAGTATTCTTTCCGTCCTTTTCGGGTGGGATTGGACTGTGCCAACGGAAGTGCGTGGATGATTGCAAAGAGTGTCTTTGACGCTCTTGGTGCCAAGACCTATGCCATCAACGCAAAACCCGACGGTCTGAATATCAATTATAACGCGGGATCGACGCATATTGAGGGACTTTGCGCATACGTGCGTGAAAATCATCTTGACGTTGGATTTGCTTTTGACGGTGATGCCGACCGTTGTATTGCGGTGGATGAGAATGGGCAGGAGGTCAACGGCGATCACATCGTTTACGTGTTGGCGCGTCAACTCAAATCGACGGGAGAGCTTGCAAACGACACGGTGGTGACCACAGTGATGTCCAATCTTGGTCTTTACCGTGCCTTGGAGGAGGCGGGCATTGCGTATGAACAGACGACAGTTGGCGACCGATATATTTACGAGAATATGCAACGCAACGGACATTGCATCGGAGCGGAGCAATCGGGACACGTGATCCTATCGAAATACGCGACGACGGGGGACGGCATTCTGACGGCGATCAAGTTATTGGAGGCGATGGTAGAAAGCAAGCAACCGCTTTCGGTATTGGCGGCTCCCGTTCAAATGCTTCCCCAAATCACGGTCAATCTTCGTGTTTCCGATAAAAGCGCCGTTCGTCAAAACGATGCGGTGCGCGAGTCTGTTAATGGCGTTGCGGAACGACTTGGAAGGACAGGTCGGGTATTGTTGCGCGAGAGCGGAACCGAACCTGTGGTGCGCGTGATGGTGGAGGCACCCACCAAAGAAATCTGTGAACAGTATGCCAACGAGATCGCCGATAAGATTCGCTCGTTGGGGTTGGCATAAGGAGGAACTATGGATTTGCTCGGAACCAAAATGCTTTTTGCAAGCGGGGGATCGCTTGCCTATTCGTGGCTGTGTGATTTTGAATATCCGTGGGAGGCGATTCCGCACGTGGCGGATATGATTGTGAAGCTTGGTCAAGAATTGAACGATGGTTATGCGTGCGTCGGGGAGAATATCTGGATCGCAAAAAGTGCAAAAATCGCGTCCTCGGTACAAATAAAAGGACCTTGTATTATTTGTGAGAATGCGGAACTGCGGCAGGGCGCATTCCTTCGCGGATCCGCATTGGTCGGTCGCGGTGCCGTTGTCGGGAACTCGACCGAATTGAAAAATTGTATTCTTTTTGACGAGGTTCAGGTTCCGCACTACAATTACGTTGGAGACTCAATATTAGGTTACCGCGCCCATATGGGAGCGGGGGCAATCACCTCAAACGTTAAGGGCGATCGCACACCGATCACGGTATGGTATGGGGAGGTGCCGATCGAAACCCATCTTTTAAAGCTTGGCGCGATGCTTGGCGATCATGCAGAGATCGGGTGCAACAGTGTACTCAATCCGGGAACGGTGATCGGCGCACACACCAACGTTTATCCACTGTCGTCGGTGCGCGGATACGTTCCGGCAAACAGTATTTACAAAGGAAAGAAAAACATTTTGCAAAAATATACAGGAGAAGGTCGGATCTGACCGTGTAGGATAAAGCCCTCGGCGGCGATTTTTTTGGAATCGCCGCCGAGGGCTTTTTGGTTGAAGATTTTGCAAGACGGTGGATCGCGGCTTTCTCAATGTGCCTGCATATAATCCTCAAGCTCGCTTTTGATGACCGATACCTGCGGTCCGTATACCACCTGCACGCCGATACCCTTGCGGATAATGCCGGCGGCACCGCTCTGCCGCAACAGATCGTCACTGACGAGCGAGGGATCGTGAACGGTGACGCGTAAGCGTGTCGCGCAACAATCGAGATTGGCTACGTTTTCCTTACCGCCGAGTCCCTTGAGAATGGTTGCCGAGGTTTGCGTATTCTGATGATTGCTGTTGTTTGCGGCTTCCTTTTTGGCGTTGTAGTCGGCGCGTGTATAAAGCTTGGTGTCCTCGCCGTCACTCTCGCGTCCGGGTGTCGCATAGTTCATTTTGCGGATCAGGAAACGGAAGAGGAAGAAATAAAGGGCAAAGTAGAAGACACCCACCAGTGGGATCATCAACCAGTTGGTCTTTTCATTTCCTTGCAGAACACCAAACAAAAACAGATCGATGATACCGCCGGAGAAGGTCATGCCGACACCGACCTGCAAAAGGTGCATCAGCATATAGGAAACGCCTGCAAGCACCGAGTGGATGACGTAAAGCAGGGGGGCGACGAAGAGGAAGGTGAA
>JAZRGI010000028.1:0-11575 GCA_045644105.1 Eubacteriales bacterium
TCTACGGAAGACGGATTGTTCCATACGTCACGGGTGGATACGCAGATGGTATCGGGATACGCCTTTTCCATCTCCAACGCGGTATAGTAGATATAGCGCATCATCTCGTTTTTGCGAAGCATGTCGGGATCGTTGCAAAAGATGATGTCGACTTTTACAGGCGCCTCACCGTCCTCGCGGTTGGCATTTGCCGAAGTGATCGCCTCACCAAGCATCTGCTTTGCGGGAGCGGAGAGTGTATAAAGCGTAGACGGTGCACTCTTTGACGGTGGCGTCAGATCGATAAACCACAGTCTGCCGGAGCAAAGAGCGCCGAAAACAACATTGAGAAGGATCACCGCCGCAATGATAAGTGCGCTGAATCCAACCGACGCGGATCCATAGCGCAACTTGCGCTCAAACCCTTTTTCGATTTTCATATTTGGTTCTCTTCCTTTCTCCGGTATTATGCGTTACGGCGCTTTACAAGCACAACAACGCCTGTAAGCGCAATGATCACTGCGGGCGTGGCAACCAAACCGATCGTCCATCTCAACATCTGACGCGTGGTTACGGTACTGATATCGGACGACTCAAACGGCTTGATCGTCAAGCCCTCGGGGGTAATGGGTCTGCCCATATTCTTCAGGGTGCGGTGCAAAACGTCACCGTTGCCGTAAACCGCCGATTGCAGGAAACTTTCTTCACAAAAATCGGTGGATGCCACAACGCCAACGCGGGAGGTAGCCGCGCCAAGTTTTTGCTCGGTCAAGCTCATCAGAATCACACCTTCGCCGCTTGCAACGGGAGCGCCGTTTGCCCAACAAATGGCCGACTCACCGCCCTCGTAAAGCACGTACATGGTACGGCTGCCGTCGGCGTTTGTGTAGCTTCCGTCGGCATTGTTCACATAGCCGTTTGCATTTTTGATGGCGGTCGCATTCTTAAAGATGATCTTGCGATCGATCCCCTCCATTAATTGCGACGAACCACCCGTTTTCACAGACTCTCCGTAAATCGTGTATCCGTCGGAGGTCAGTGACTGTGCGGTATCCTGCACCATGTAACGGTAGGCGCGGTCACCCGATTGATGATAACCGAAATCAACGCCCCAATTCTCTAAATACGCCTCAAAATTCGGCAGTTCCGGGGTCGTCTTATTCATAAAGACAAGATATGCATTGCCGTCCACAGAAAGAAAACGATCCAGAACGTCGGCCTCCGATACGGTCGAAACACCGTCACTGACCGTCAGGTCGGCATTGGGATTGTAGGTAATGAGCAATCTGCAATCGTCGGGAATGGGATCGGCATGCAGATTGATAAAATCAACACGGTAGCCCGCATCGTCCAACAGATACAACAACTCATAATCGTAAAAGACCTCACCGTGATTGTTGGTAAGACAAACAACGGGATTGGAAGGATCAAGTGCGTGCAAAACACCGGCGGCAAGCTTTTTCTCGCCGTTATACGCCCAAACGTTAGAAAGATTGCCTCCTTTGAAAACAAAGAATTCCTCCAACTGGTATACTCGGTGATACTCGCCGTAAGAAACGATCACACTGGTGGATTTCAGTTTGGTTTCAACGGTATCGCCCGTCATGGGATCCAACGATTGGGTAAATCTACGTACCGAGTTGGGATTTGTCCAGATATCATGGCAGGACACGCGAATGCTATCGGAACAACGGTCGGCAAACGAGGTTGCGGTTGCGTAAAGAAGCGAGAGCAACTCATCGGTTGCAATGTTCTTTTCAACGTCGCAAAAAATGATTTCAACCGGTTGGTCGCCGTCTTTGGATTTCATTGTTGAAATCGCGTTGCCAAGCAACGTATAGCATTCCTCGGTAACGTCATAGTTTAAAGGGGCGTTCATATGGCCGTACCACAGATAACGCTTTGCAAGCGTACCGAATACCGTGTTGAACAGAACCGTCACCATAATGATCAGTACCGTAAGGATCACGGTGATACTGCCGTAACGCACCTTCCGATTTCGGATAAAATGCTTTTTCATGAACTATGCTCCTTCCGGCAATCAACCCCAACGGCGCTTCTCGTAAACGCGCACGGTAAGGAACAAGAATACAAAGGACAGGGACAGATAATACAACAACGCGGCATAGTCAAAGATACCGTTGCTAAAGTTTGAAAAACGGCTCAATACAGAGATCCAATCGATCACCGCACGGATCGCATAGCTTGCGATCAGGGGTTGACCATCACTGTCTGTCAAGAGGTTAAAGAGATTGAGCAAAACCATTCCCGCAATCACGCCAATGGTAATAATAGCGGCAGAAAGTTGATTTTCGGTCAGAGCGGAGATCAGAGTTCCGACCGCAATCAAAGCGGCACCAAGCAGAATAACGGCAATCAGACTTCCAATGACCTCGGCGGTTACGGGGCCAAGATGCGTCATGGAATAGTCGGTACCGTTCTTTTCGGTGCTCGCAATGACGTACAGAGGAAGGAAGTTTACACAGGAAACCAGAACACCGCTGACAAAGATGGTAAGCGCGGCAAAATACTTGCCAAGCACCATCCCCGTAATCGTTACGGGTGCCGTCAGAAGCAGCTGCTCGGTACGCAGTTTGCGCTCCTCCGCAAACAAACGCATGGTCAGAATGGGAATCAAGATAATGAAGAAGAAAATCAAATACGTAAAATAGGATCCCGTATCATAGCTTCCGGAAATCAGAGTGGTGTAACAACACAACAGTGCGGAAAAAACCAGGAAAACACCAAGATAGATGTATCCGATGGGATTGATGAAGTATGAACGAAGCTCCTTACGGTAGATAGCAGACATGATCAATTATATCCTTTCTTTTATTCGTCGTCCTCGTCGTCGGTCGTGTTGTCAAGAGAAGCCTCGCTTCTTTGGCGTTGTGCCTCCTCGTACAGAGATGCACCAACCTCGCGCTCCAACGCGCTCTTTTCCTGCGTGCGGTTGCGACGCTTGATGCGTCCCGTCAGGCTTCCGTTCTGCTTGGATTCTTCGGACTTGTCCACAACGGTAATAAAAATATCCTCCAAGCTCATGCCAAGCGCCTCCATACCGATCATCGGCCAGGAACGCTCTGCCAACTGATAAAACAGCTTTTTACGGATATCAACGCCGTACTCGCTCTCAATCAAATAGGTGTAGGCGTCGCCGTCACGCTCCGCCAATGCCTCCGCGTAGGAAATGCCCTGCATTCCCTTCAAGGTTGCAAGCACGTCCTTTTGCGGGCCGGCAATCTTGACGTTGAAGCGGCGGTTGTTGTCTACCATGCGGGAAATGTTCTCGGTCTTTTCATTCGCAACAATCTTTCCCTTGTTGATGATCACGATACGGTCGCATACCGCCTGAACCTCCTGCAGAATATGCGTGGAAAGAATAACGGTGTGTTCCTTGCCGAGACCGCGGATCAGGTTGCGGATCTCGATGATCTGTTTGGGATCAAGACCAACGGTAGGCTCGTCAAAAATGATCACTTTAGGCTTGCCGATCAACGCCTGGGCAATACCCACTCTTTGACGGTATCCCTTGGACAACGTACGAATGACTTTATTGTACACGTCCTTGATCTTTACGGTCTCACAGATCTCGTCAAGATGCTCGCTTCGGTTCAGCTTACATCCCTTCAGGTCGTAGTTGAAGTTCAGATACTCGGCAACCGTCATGTCAAGATAAAGCGGCGGTTGCTCGGGCAGGTAGCCGATCAGCTTTTTCGCACCGATCGGATTCTTGAGGATGTCAATGCCGTCGATCATCGCCTTGCCGGAGGTAGAAGAAAGATAGCCCGTCAAAATATTCATTGTGGTACTCTTTCCGGCTCCGTTCGGGCCGAGAAATCCGACGATCTCTCCCGCCTCAACCTCAAAGCTGATGTCGTCTACGGCGCAGTTTGTACCGTAGTTTTTTACAAGATGTTCAATTTTTATCATAAAAACAGAATTTCCTTTCCGTTCGTTTATTGCGTAAGAAATCAAACCCGACCGGCAGATTTCAAAACAGAGTTATTTTATCATAAAAATATGAATTCGTTATGAATAACTATAAAAATATGCGTCCATCAACCTGAACTTTCGGTGAAAAAAACGTGTTTAATGGAAAAGAAAAAAATTTTTTGATTTTTTTGCATAAAGATCCTCCCACAGGCAACAATAAGAACAACGCGACGGGCGGTGCAATTACGGCATCCGCCGTCACAGTACCAAAATCAAAGGAGCAAAGCCATGTGGAAAAAATGGAAAGAAACTGAATTTTTCAGAAAACTGAAGCGAATCCGTGTCAACCGCGCAATCTACCTGTCGGCAATCGTAATCCTTCTGACGCTTTCGGTGGGGCTTGCCATCACGGCGGCAACCAACAGAGCCAAGAAAAACGATCTGACGCCCCCCGCCGGCGATACGACGCAAAACGGACAGGATCATGAGATTGAAACGCCGCCTCCCTCGGGCAGTGACGCCAAGCCGACCGTGAAGGACGAAACCCCTCCCGAACTCGGACTTCCGGTATCCGGAACCTTGAGCAAACGCCACAGTGTAGACACGCAGGTGTTCTCTCAAACTCTGCAGGAATATCGCGTTCACCTCGGAATTGATATTGCAACCGAGGAAAACGCACCCGTCCTCGCTGCCGCAGACGGAGCGATCGCACAGATCTGGGAAGATCCCATGATGGGTTGGTGCGTTGCGCTCACGCACGCAGGTGACTGTCTGACCGTGTATAAGAATCTGGCACCCGAGCTTGCCGAAGGAATTGCGGCAAACGCCACCGTCCAAAGAGGACAGTTGATCGGATATGTCGGAGAAACCGCTCTCCACGAAATCGCAGACGAACCTCACCTGCATATGGAAATGACGGTAAAGGGCTTGCAGGTCGATCCGCTCGAATATTTCAGTGCGGCAGTCTTAAAAACACTTTCCGAGGACACCGTCTACGAAGGAAAGTAAAGAGCAACAAAGGGGAACGTTGCAACAGTGTGCGGCAGAAGCCGCACACCAAACACCAAAAGCGCTTGCAAAATCATGCTTTTTATTTTGCAGGCGCTTTTTGCGTGCATGACGTTTGTAACGATTGTTTGAACATTTCGTAAAAAGGCGGTACGCGGGCTTCATTTTCATCGCAAACGAGCGTATAATAAATACAAAAAAAGAAAGTGAGAACCGTCCATGAACGACTTGACAAACAAGCTACAGCAATTTGATCCGATCTTCCACCGCATCGGCAACGATTGGATGTTGATATCGGCATCCGACGGCGAGCACGTCAATACCATGACGGCATCGTGGGGGTGCTGCGGTGTTCTTTGGAACAAGCCCATTGCCGTCTGCTTCATCCGTCCGCAACGTTACACATTCCCCATTGTGGAGAGCGCAACGCACTTCTCTCTTGCCTTTTTTGACGGGGAACAACGAGAGGCACTTCGCTACTGCGGTAGACAAAGCGGGCGTGACGGCTATAAATTTTTGGGTGCGGGATTGACCTGTGTCACAACGGCAGAAGGCGTTCCCTACCCGCAGGAAGCAAAAAAGGTACTGATCTGCAAAAAGATCTACGTTGATCGGATCAAGGAGGACGGCTTCATCGATCCTGCTCTGCTCGCCAATTACCCCATTCAGGACTATCACGGTGTCTTTGTGGGAGAGATCGTAGACATCGTTACGGCGTAAGCTTTGCAAATTTCCATCCATTTTGACGGTCGGATTAATCCGACCGTCTTTTTTATAAAAAAACAAAAAAGTGCTTGCAAAACCCGTCAAATACTGTTATACTTATCTTAACCCCAATGGGGTTAACCAAAATAAAAAAGCGAGGGCTTCGCCATGAAAAAGCAGGTTTTACCGGTATATGCCGCAGTCGAGCAGTGGAAAATTCCCACCTATCCGATCCCCGAAGCCGAGGAAATGCCCATGTTTGCCGAAACGGCTAACCATCAATGTACCACAGGCAACCCCTACCCCATGCGCGTAGTGTCCGCCGCCGACGGTGAGCATCGCGCCGAGAAGGAATGGACAGTCATCCGTTTGGAAAACGAGTATATCCGCCTCGCCATTCTGCCCGCGCTCGGCGGTCGCATTTTCGAGGCATACGATAAGACCACCGGCTACGATTTTCTTTACCGTCAACACGTCATCAAACCGGCTCTCATCGGTGCTTACGGCGCATGGATTTCGGGCGGCATTGAATTCAACTGGCCCTTCCATCACCGTCCCTCCACCGTGATGCCGGTTGACTACGACATTCAACGAGAAGAGGACGGAACCGCCATTGTCTGGCTCTCCGAGCACGCGCCGAACGACCGCACCAAAGGCATGGTTGGCATCGTCCTGCATCCGGGCCGCTCCTATTTTGAAACCCGTGTGGCGGTTACCAACCGCACGCCCAACAAGCATAACTTCCTTTGGTGGGAGAATGCCGCCGTTGCCGTTCACGAGGGTTACCGTTTGGTCTTCCCGCCCGACGTTACCTGGGTACATCACCACAACGACGCGGGACACACCACCTATCCCATCGCGCAGGGTCAATACGGTGCCGATAACATTACCGAACCCAAAGACATCAGTTGGCATAAGAATTCCCGCATTGCAACCTCTTATTTCGCCGCTCCTTCAAAGTACGACTTCTTCGGCGGATTTGACTATGTAAAAAATTGCGGCGTGCTACACGTTGCCAATCACCACGTTTCCCCCGGAAAGAAGCTCTTCACCTGGGGCTACGGTTCCAATGCCTCCAATTGGGAGAAAAAACTGACCGACGAGGACGGTCAATACGCCGAGTTGATGGCAGGTTCCTACACCGACGATCAACCCGATTTTACCTGGCTTTCGCCCTATGAAACCAAAACCTTCTCGCAATTCTGGTACCCCACGCAGGGTATCGGATACACGAGCTATGCCACTCTTGATGCCGCCGTTGCGCTTTTGCGTGAGGAAAAGGAATTGCGCATCAACGTCACTGCAGAGCAAAAAAATATGCGCCTTACAGTGCTTTCTGCCGACACGCCCTTGCTTACAACAACGGTCGACGCATCGCCCTCGGCAGTGGTATCGATCACCTTCGATTACCCCGCCGACCAAAAACTGACCGTACGATTGGTGAGTGAGGACGGCGTTCTTCTGCTCAACTATCGAGAGGAAGAACCCGACTATATCCATATCCCCAAAGACAACAAAGGCATCCCCCTGCCTGATCGCCTGAAAACGCCGATGGAGCTTGTCACGGCGGGACAACACCTCGATCAGTATCGCAGTCCGCTCTATAAACCCGACATCTACTACCTTGAGGCACTGCGTCGCGAACCCGATTTCCTACCCGCACTCAAGGGGCTCGGCGAATACTACACCCGCACTCTTTGCTTTGAAAAGGCACTGGAGTATCTCGACAAGGCCTGGAGTGTGGAATGTCGCTACAATCAGAATCCAGAAGACGGTACCGTTGGATATCTGCGCGGCATTTGTCTGAAACAACTTGGCAGAACCGACGAGGCGTATGACGCACTTTACCGTGCCGCGTGGTCGCAAAACGTCATCTCGCCCGCCATGACCGCCCTCGCCGCAATCGACGGTCAACGAGGAAATTACGCCGCCATGTTGGATCATGCGCTTGCCGCCGTGGAGAAGGAAAGCCGTCATCCCCTGGCGATCCCCTACGCGGCGTTTGCGCTCTACAGGAGCGGGGATACAAAACGTGCCGCACAACTTTGTCGCCATGCGCTCGGCATTGATCGACTTAATCATCTTGCTCGCTTTGCCCTCGCAATCGTAACGCAAAAGGGCAAGACCGCCTTCTTTGAGAGCCTTTGCTCCAACCCCGCACAGACAGCACTTGACCTTGCCTGCGATCTTTTGGATGCAGGTCTGGTTCAGGAAACGGTTTCTCTGCTCATGGGTGTTCTGCCCTACGTTCAAAACGATGCTATGGTTCGATATACCCTTGCTTACTGTTACGATAAGCTTGATGATCCGAGCCGTGCCGCACGTCAACGCAAATTGGCGACCAAGCACCGAATTGTCGACGTATTCCCCTCCCGTGCAGGAGAGATCACGGTTCTTCGCGCCGCACTAGATGCCAACGAAAGGGACGGCTTTGCGGCATATCTACTCGGTTGCATTTTCTACAACGCGCAACTCTACTCCGAGGCAGCATCGCTTTGGGAAAAGAGCGTGCGCGATCTGCCCGATTTTTATATTCCCCACCGCAATCTTGCGCTTGCTTATTTCAATCATCTCGACCGTGCGCAGGATGCGCTTCCCTTGTTGCGCCGCGCCGTCGAATTGCATCCCAATGACGGTACGCTTCTGACCGAGGCGGCAACCGTGATGCAAAAGCTTGGAGGCTCGTTTGCCGAGAATGCCGAGTTTCTTGCCGCCAACAAGCCCACAAACGTTACCGACCAGATCCAATTGACCATTGCCCGTGCCTACAATGCGGCAGGTCAGTTTGACAAGGCGGAACAGACCATGCGCTCGCATATCTTCTCCCCCGGAGAGGGTGCCGAATACGCCACCGCAGAGCCATATATGTACGCCTGCTTCGCGCGCGGTCGTTTGGCAATGAAGGAAGAACGCTATGAAGACGCGTTACAGGATTTCCGTGCTTCTCAAACCATGCCCGAAAACCTGAACGTCGGATTTTGGAATGAAAGCGTCATGATGCCCTACCGTTACTACGAGGCAGCCGCCCTCAAGGCACTGGGAAAAACCGATGAGGCAGACACCATCATCGGCAAGCTATGCGCCATGAAGGACGTTGGAATGTGGAACATGGGCGGAGAGTTCGTCTATTACTCGGCAATGGCGGTACGCCTCGGCGGCGAGGAGATGCGCGCACAAAAGATCATGCGTGATGCAATCCTCTCGTGGGAGAGCGAATTAGCAGAGGGGTGCACCTACCACCGTGTGATCGGATCGCTTTACAATTGTTTTGTCGGCAACGGCACCACCAACCGTCTGGCAGTGCTTTACGGTATGTTGGGCTACGGTAAACTTTATAACGGTGACGTAGCAGGCGCCAAGGAGCTGTTTGCAAAATCAATAGCTCTTGACCCCTCGCCCAAGATTGCCTTTGAGCTTGCGCTTCTCAATTAAAAAAGACACGCAAAAAAGGTTGAGTCAAATGAAAAATCCGACTTGACCACCATAAAAAGCAAACAAAAAACCAAGATCGAATTCGTAAGATTTGATCTTGGTTTTTGTTTTTATTACACCAATTGTTCATAGTTTGTTAACGCTATAAATTAAACTTTTTTCTTATTTTACGGTAGCTCCAAACGGAATCAGCGAAAGTCTTGCCATCTTAAAACACTGCTTGCCAAAGGGAATGCCGATGATGGTGATGCACCAAATCAAGCCTGCCAACAAAAAAGAGATGCTAAGCTCCACCCCACCGAGAACGATCCAAATCAAGTTGGCAACGGGGTGCTTATCAAAATTGGTACGTACCGTTGTACCAAACGGCCAGAGGGAAACACGCGCAAGCTTAAATGCCTGCAGACCAAAGGGAATGCCAACGATGGTAATACACCACAATACACCGATGAACACCCAAGCAATCGCAGAAACGAATCCGGTAAAAACCAACCATAGAATATTGCCAATCAATTTCATAACTTACAAAATCCTTTCTCTACTCACGAAAACTCCCGAATGTAAAAGCTTGAGAATTTGGAGATCTCGCTCTCCAAATACTCATATCCAAGTTGCTCGGCAAGTGTTTCCTCTCCCGAAAACAGATTGACGCCAAGTCCAAGCCGCTCGCCCTCAATCTCAAACCCCATTGCCGCCAATGTGGTCGGGAAAAGATCAAAGCTCGTATATACGCGCTCAATAGTGCTCCCCTTCGGCTCGGTAGCGGCATTGATGAAGCAATTGTAGATAGTACGATCGTAAGAGCTGACGTCGCTTACTAACGTCGTATCCATACGCGGATGGTCACCCGTAATGACAATGACCGTATCTTCATAAAAATCCTGTTCCTGACACCACTCAACAAACGAGCAGAGCAAGCCGTCTGCACAATTGAGAACGTTGGCAAGGCGATTTCCCCAACGGTCGCCGCATTGGTTGCAGACGTAGCCGTCGATATGGTGGGTATCGACCGTCAACATCGTAAAGTTGAAGGGTTGATCTCCCGCCGCCATTTTTGTAATCTCGCTTTTGGCAGCGTCATAAAGTTTCGCATCTTCGTATCCCCACCACACCTTGTAGTTTTCGGGAATATATCCGGCGTCCTTCGCCTCGAAATAATCAAACACCTCGTAATCACCGTGTTGCTCAAAATACATTCTCCGTCCGCCGAAATCTCCGTCCGACCCGCACAAAAACATTTGCGCGTAGCCTTTTTCCTGCAAAATATCACCAAGTGTTGTCAGATTTTTGGCAAACTTTTCGTACCGCCCCATTTTGTTCTGTCCGTTTTCTCCCACGGGAAAAGAAAAGGGAATTCCGGAGGTTGTCGCCAACAATGCCGCCATCGTCCATCCCGTTCCGAGCGGCGTATGGAAACCGCCAAGCTGATCCGCCTTGTCGCTAAAAGTGACGTTCTCTTTTGCAAGTTGTGTCAGTTGCGGTATAAAGTTTGCGTGTTGCGCCCCACCGTCCTCGACCGAGGCATAGGTCGTTTCCATACTTTCCAGATAGATGTAGATCAGATTTTTGGTTTTCCCGTTTGCGGAGATCAACACGTCGTCCGGATTGATATAATAGTCCTCATATATGGTGGTTTGCTCCGACAACGAGCGTACGTATGCGGGAATGCGCAGGGCAAACGCGGAATAGACAAACGAGCTAACCAGCAAAAGAACACAGAAGACCGCTCCGATTCTTCTCCACAGGAAAAACCTCTTTTGCGGGCGCCACAAGCACTTGGCAACCCAGATAAAGAGCCATCCAAAAATACCGGCGGCAGGCAAACATACGCACAGAATCTGAAAAACAGTGCTCTGTCCCGTCCCCTTCAAAGGCGATGCCAAAGTATATAAAAGCTCCTTGAACTCCAAATCAAAGGATAACGCATACCACGTGCATATCGTGATGGTTAAAACGCCGAATAAGAACATCAAGCCGAACGGCAACGTTCGGTAAATCGCCTTTTTTCGACAATTGGTTGTTGTTGGATCGGTCACGACAAAAAACTCCTTTTTTCAAGTTTTTTCCATATCAGTATACCATAAAGAGCATCCCCTAACAACAGATTTGTAAAAAAAGTTACAAATTCATCATTTTTAGGGGATGCTCAAAATGTATTTTTGAAAGAATCAAGTCAGAAATGCGGGGGGATTTTTATGCTCATGCGTTGCAAAGTCCGCGGCAAGCATCCGCTTCAATTCACTCTCCGAAGCCGACAGCAAGGCTTGCGTTGCATATTGTAACAGATAACGAAAGGCGTCGGGTTGCGATATTCTTTGTAACGGGCGCTCATCCGTTTGCTCCAAATAAACGGAGAAGCCTTCCCAAAAAGCAAATGGGGATTCCATCAAGGGCGTCAGATAGAAAAGCGCGTGCGTAAATCGTTGTCCCTCCAGAAAGCGCTCCAACACCTCGGCAATATGCGAAAGCCTCTGCATCTGGGAATAGGTGATCCAACGGCTTTCCAAAACGGTGT
>JAZRGI010000029.1:0-2383 GCA_045644105.1 Eubacteriales bacterium
TGATGTAATTTTCCAACCTTCTTTTCGGGCGAAGACTTTGCCGAAATGCGAACCAGAGCCTCCATACCGACGTGAACCGAATTTCCGCTTCTTGCGGGCGTTACCTGAATTTCCTCCGCGCCGAAATCCTGCTTAAGTCGCTCTGCCAATTCCTTGACCGAATCGACACTGTCAAGCTCCAGATATACGAACATTCTCTGGCGCTTACCCTGCATACGGAACTCCATACGCGACATCAACGTAAAGGTCAGCATCATGATCAGAACCGTTGCAAACGCGACCTCATATAAGCCGTATCCGACCGCAAGACCGATTGCCGCCGTTGCCCAAAGGCCTGCCGCAGTGGTCAAACCGGTGATGCGGGAATTTCCTTTTTTCAAAAGAATGGTGCCCGCGCCCAAAAAGCCGACGCCGCTCATAACCTGCGCACCGGTTCTTTGCGGATCGCCTCCGATCTCGGTGCTCAAATACCATCCGATGATCGCCGTAACCGCCGCGCCGATGCACACCAGCATATGGGTACGCAAGCCCGCCGCACGTCCGTGAAATCCGCGCTCAAAACCAACCATGCCTCCCGCGATCGCCGCAAGAAACACGCGCAAAATCATCGACACGGTGTTAAAATCCTTTAAAAACGTCCAAATCTCTCTAATGGTTTCCATGATTCAAACCCCTCTCTTTCGGTTTTGGAATATAAAAAACGAAGAGGCAAAATGCTTTCCGCAAACACGACAACCGATATCTTTACGAAATGCTCGCTTCTTCCAATTATTATTTTATTTCCCTTTATTATTAATAATTATATCATTGATTATGACAAAAGTCAACCCTATTTAGTAAAAAGTTTTTATGTTTTCGACCGACTTCTATCCTTTTTCGTCATTTCCGTTTTTTTCTGTTTGTCATTGACTTTTGCGGTCGATTATGGTATACTGACGGTAAAAAAGAAAGTTGAAAGGAACCGATGTCATGCCGTTTATCGATACCAAACTGAACTTCCGTTTGAGCGAAGAAAAAGAACAAGTTCTGAAAACCAAATTGGGAGAAGCCATTGGCGTTTTTCCCGGAAAAAGCGAATATTGGTTGATGCTCAATTTCACAGACAACTGCCGGATGTGGTTTCGCGGATACCGCAACTTCCCCATTGCCATGGTAGAGGTGAAACTCTTCGGAACCGCAAGTGACGAAGCCTGTGCCAATATGACGCGCGCCATTACCCGTATTTTTTCCGAAGAGTTAGACCTTGCCGCCGACCGCATTTATATCAAATACGAATTTTGCGACCATTGGGGTTGGAGCGGTGAAAACTTCTGAAAACCTCTCTTTTTGAACTACAAAGAGATAGTTTTTGAACACTCTGTAAATCCACAAAAAAGCATTATGCCTGTGGAAAACTCTGTGGAGAATGCGGAAAACCCACATTTTTGAGCCTTTTTTTGACATTTTCAGAGAAAAAGGTTGTGGAAAACTCAACTTTGGCAAGTTTTCCACAACCTTTTCTTTTTGCATTGAAAATTATTCGGCGTCCGGGGAAATCGCCTTGTAATCGTCCTCGTCTACGATGCAACCGAACTTTTCTCCGCAAGCGGGGCAAAGCAGATTTTCGGGATCCAACTCACTGTCAAAGCAAACGGTTTCTCCGCAAGAAGGACAAACAATCTCAAAATAATCCTCATCGCCGCAATCGCAACCGTCGCAGCACGAGCAATCACCGTCGCACTCCTCAAACTCCTCGTCGTCGAAGTCGTCGTAATCCTCATCGTCCTCGTCGCAGCAGCATTCCTCATCGAGAAAATCCTCAACGTCGGAAAGATCCTCGTCGATCTCTTCGATATACTCGTTCAGATAATCCAGATCCTCATCGATCTCCTCAATGTCGTTCTGCACGGTGGAAATTGCCTGTGCCATCTCATCTACCAACTCAAGAAGTGCGGCAATGATCTTGCCCTCTTTGGTGGTCTTATCATACTCCAGACCGTCTGCCAGTCCTTTGAGGTATGCGGATTTTTCTGTCATGCTCATATTCTTTACCTATCCTTTCATAATCTGTATCTCCGCCGAACCGTACGGTTGCGAAGACTGATAAAAATGGGGAAAACCTTGTCGGTCAAAGTTTTCCCCTTGTTTGTTAAAATTAAGCTCTGGAGAGATACTCGCCGGTTCTGGTATCGATCTTGAGCATATCGCCCACGTTGATAAACAACGGAACCTTGATCTCTGCGCCGGTTTCAAGCGTTGCGGGCTTGAGCGTGTTGGTTGCGGTGTTGCCTGCAAAGCCGGGGTCGGTGTCGGTTACCTCAAGCTCCACGAACGTGGGAGGCTCTACGCCGAATACGTTGCCCTTATAGGAAATGATCTTGCACATCATCTCTTCCTTTACGAA
>JAZRGI010000030.1:0-2686 GCA_045644105.1 Eubacteriales bacterium
ACAGCGATTCTTTCTACTGATGCAGGAAGTACGTTTAAGAAATAGTCTGCTGCAAATGGGCGATATAAATGTACCTGAAGGAAACCGACTTTTCTGCCTTCTGCACGAAGGTGATGACACTTCCGCCGGCATGACAGCCGAAGCAGAAAAACATTTTTTTGGTGGGAGAAACCGAAAACGAGGGAGTCTTTTCACTGTGGAACGGACAACGTCCCAACAGGTTCGATCCACTGCGCTTCAATTCCACGTAGCGGCCGATCAGCTCTTCGATATCGATCCTATCCACAACCTCCTGTATAAAATTTTCGGAAAATCTCATATATCGTTCCTTTTATTTAATTCTTGCTCCATACGCGCGGAACAAACAATTCCTTATAGGTTTCTATAGCGTAGCGGTCGGTCATGCCCGAAATAAAATCGCAGACACAACGTCCGACACCGTCGCTCTCTAGGTTGTTTCGGTAAAGCGGCGGCATTTCTTCGGGATGCTTCTCAAAATAGCGGAAAAGTTGTCCCAACATTTCTCTGGCTCTGCCATCCTGCGCCTTTGCCACCGAATTGGTATAGACTGCCTCAAACATAAAATCACGCAGACGGTCGGTTGCCCCTTGAATTTCGGGGGACATCACGATCTCATTCCGATCGGTGCTTGCAAGGATCACCGAGGAAACCATCGTGTTGATGCGGGCGCTATGCGTTTCACCCAATAGTTGTCGCAGATCCTTTGGAATATCCTCGGCAGACAGAATACCCGCACGGCAGGCATCGTCGATGTCGTGGTTGATGTAGGCAATACGGTCGGCATATTTGATGATGACACCCTCTAGAGTACTCGCCATATGCTTTCCGGTATGATTGACAATTGCGTCACGCACCTCCCACGTCAGGTTGAGTCCCTGACCGCCGCGCTCCAACTTTTCTACTACACGCAGACTCTGCTTATAGTGAGAAAAATCGGGAGAATAGACGTCACGCATCGCATCCTCTCCGGAGTGTCCGAAGGGGGTATGTCCGAGATCGTGTCCCAAAGCTGCCGCCTCGGTCAGATCCTCGTTCAGACGCAACGCGCGCGCGATGATACGTGCGATCTGCGAAACCTCAAGCGTATGCGTCAGACGCGTACGGTAATGATCCCCCGTCGGTGCCAGAAAGACCTGTGTCTTGTGCATCAGACGACGGAAGGACTGCGAGTGAATAATGCGGTCGCGATCACGTTGATACTCGGTTCGCATCTCGGACGGCTCACACGGAAAATCTCTGCCGCGCGTATTCGCCGTCAAAAAAGCATAGGGGGAAAGCATATTTTTTTCCCGTTCCAAAAACGATTCACATATCGTAGACATCAAATCAGCCCTCCCGCAAATTCTTTTATCCTTAATATACGCAAAAAATCGCAAAAATACTTTTTTTCTGCGATTTTTTTATGATTTATTTTTATCGGTAGTCAAAGCGTTTTCCACGCACGATTGCCGCATCGCGTCCGCCACTCATCTCACCAATGGCGCGAAACAGATCCTCCACAACGGTATCCTTGACCGAGAACAGGATCTTGACACGGTCGGTAAATTGCGTATCGTCGGTAATCGCGCCAAAGCGAGGAAGCTCGGCAAGATAGCGTTGATAATCGGAATAAGTACAATCCAATTCAAGCTCGGTATATTGCTCGTAGGTAATGATGTGCGCAGCCTCAAGAGCAAGCTTTGCCGTATGGGAATAGGCACGGACAAGACCGCCTGCGCCCAACAGAATGCCTCCGAAATAACGGGTGACAACCACAACGGCATCGGTAACCCCCGACTTGCGAATGGTATCAAGCACGGGAACGCCCGCCGTTCCCTGCGGCTCACCGTCGTCGGAATAGCGGGCAACGATCTCGCCCTTCATCATATACGCCCATACGTTGTGACGCGCATCCATATAGTCGCTTTTCTGCTTTTTGATATATGCCTGCGCCTCTTCTTCGCTTTTTACAGGAATCGCGTGCCCGATAAATACCGATTTCTTTTCAACAAACTCCGCCTCGCCCTCATGCTCCAATGTCGTATATAAAATTGCTTCAGCCATGTTTCTACCGTCGGTGGATTCTTCCTCCGAAGCCTTTCCTTATCGTATTCGGTCAATCCTCCGTTGGCTCTACCCAGGAGGGATCAAACCGTTTGAGCATACCGTGTATCTTTTGATCAACCACCGCCGTTACCGTAATCCCCTCGGCACCGTAGTCAACCTCCTCAACCGTTGCATTCTGATAAAGCTGATTCAACACTCCCGCCTCGCGGTTTGGAATCACAAACGTAACGCGATGCTTCCCCGCGTGAAGCATCGTTTGCAGTGTGTCGGTCAAAAGGTCGATTCCCTGTCCCGTCTTTGCCGAAACCGCAACCGTGCAGGTGTGTTCCGCGGACGTACCAACCGAGGGAAGCCCTGCGGCACCGAGATCGCATTTGTTAAAGACGTACAACGTCGGCTTCCCCGATGCGCCAAGTTCCTCCAAAAGTCGCTCGGTCACTTCCAATTGAGCGCGATACTCGGGGTCGGAAACGTCAAGCACAATCATCAATAGATCTGCATAAACCGCCTCGTCAAGCGTTGATTGAAACGCCTTGATCAGATGATGAGGCAACTTGCGAATAAAGCCAACCGTGTCGGTCAACAAAACACTCTCACCCGACGGAAGCTCAAATTTCCG
>JAZRGI010000031.1:0-5890 GCA_045644105.1 Eubacteriales bacterium
CGGCGGGTTTTCGCCATATGCCCGGGAAACCACTGTATCGTTTCGGAAGGCATGAACAAATGCTCCTTTCTCAAAAATCGGTTGGTTCACGTTCAGGAGAGCGATGTGAAGGGCTTCAATCGAAAAACCGCCTTTCCGAGAACCGATCGGCTATCAATAAATCCGACCTCGGTATCGCGGCTATCCTTGGAGTTGTTTCGGTTGTCACCCATTACAAACAGATGCCCTTCGGGAACGGTTGCACTGAAGGTTTTGGTTTTGGAATCGTAATGATACTTTGCGAACAATTCATATATTCCGGTGATTTCATCGGTGTAGCGGTTTTTCAAAACCGAGTGAGTGTCGTCGTATGCAACGCCGTCCACCAAAATGACACCGCTTTCAAAATCGATCTCAACCGTTTGTCCGCCGGTGGCGATGACGCGTTTTACCATTGTCTTGCCTTCGTCGATTCCGTCGCCGTCCTGATCGTCATAGGTCAGGTGAAAGACAATGACGTCATCCTGCTTTGGGGTATACGCAAGACTGTAAAGCAACAAATATTCTCCGTTTTGCAGTGTATTTTCCATCGATTCTCCTTCCACGCGGCAAAGACGCACCAGGAAGGTGAAGAGAATCAATACCGCGAATACCGAAAAAGCAAACAATTCCAATACGTCAAATGCGGCCGCCACAATTCTTTTTCCAAGCGGTGCTTTGGGGTATTCCGTCGGTGTAGCGTCCGCCGATTCCTGCGGTTCTGAAGCTTCGTCAAGCTCAACAAAGTTTGGTTCTTGATTCATTGAAAAAAATTCCTTCTTTCTGTCAGGATATGCTCACTTGAGCAATCGTTCCATCAGTTGATAGCCGTTTTCGATATAATCGTTTTTTGCAGCGGCGCTTTTCTCACTGAAGCAGGCAACGCCGTTCTGTTCGATGTTTGGATCATAGATCATAAACGGAACCGGATCGATGGTGTGCGTACGTCGCGCGATCGGGGTTGGGTGATCGGGAAGTACCATAATGCGGTAATCGTCACCGCAGGCGGCAAGATAGTCGCTTACAGGGCGTAGGATCTCTTTGTCGATCAGTTCGATCGAAAGGATCTTATTTTCAAGCTCGGCACGGTGTCCGCACTCGTCGGGAGCTTCCACGTGTACGTAAACATAATCACAACCGTCGCGGAAAGCAGAAATTGCGGCGTTTGCTTTGCCGGTGTAGTTGGTATGCACGTTTCCTGTTGCTCCTTCTACGTCGATTGAGCGCATTCCCGCGCAAAGACCAATGCCTTTGATAAGATCCACCGCCGAGATAACGGCGGCATCAAGCCCCCATTTATTGCGGAAATTGGGCAATTGCGGCTTTTTGCCGGGACTCCAAAGCCATGCGGAGTTTGCGGGTTTTAAGCCGCGCGCACGTCTTGCTTCATTGATGGGATGATGGTTGAGAATTTCAAAGCTATCCTTCATCAAGCGATAGAACTCCTCGCCGCCGTCCTCGACTTTGGGGAGATAATCACCGATTCTCCGTCCGAGAATGTCGTGCGGACGCATGAAGTTATAACGATCGTTGCCGTTTTTCCATATCAGACAGTGGCGGTAGCTGACGCCGGTGTAAAATTTGCGATATTCGTTTCCAAGCTTTTCGTCAAGCGCGCGGATCAACTCGTCGGCTTCGGCGGTGGAAATCTCGTCGGCACTGTGGTCGAGAATAATCTTGTCCTCATACGCGCCGTCATCGGTAAGTGTTACCACGTTGCAACGGTAGGCGGTTTCGTCGGGTTGCATCTCGATTCCCATACTGACCGCTTCCAGGGGAGAACGGCCTTTGGAATAGATCTTGGGGTCGAACGAAAGGATCGCCATGTTTGCCGTGTCGCTTTCGGGTACCATTCCGACGGGAACGTTGGATACGGTTCCAACGTAAGACGCGCGAGCAAGGGCATCCATCGTCGGTTTGTCGGCAACCTCCATCGGTGTGCGAAGATTCAACTCCGCGATAGGCTCATCTGCCATTCCGTCGGGAATCAAAACAAAATATTTCATCGGTAGGATCCTTTCTTTGCAGAAGCGAACAGAGATCGAATGCAACGTCGTCCGTATGCTCTGCAAAAAATAAATTCAAATATTATTATAACATATTTATTAGAAAAGTACAAGAGCCAAAGCCCTATAATTTTGGTTTTGCGCGTATATTTTTTTGTTTATTTTTGATATTGGCGGCTTTTTGGGACAAAAAAGCTTGCTCACACCCTTTGATATGAGCAAGCTTTCGTGATTGGATGCCTAAAAATAGGTTAACCGTTTTTGACACGGTCGATAATCGTTTCATAGGTGAGTCCGTAGCTCTTTGCGATGTCGTGGGCATAGCTCTTTCCGTCGGGCTTGGCACGAGTGATGCGGAAGGAACGCTTGCCTTCGCCGGCAATTCCCGCTACCAACGTGTCAATGGCAACACCACCGTTTTCAAGCGAGCGCTTGTTGATATGATCGATCTCTGCAGCAAGCTCGTGAAGGTGAGTGGAGAAAAGGCAACGACAACCGACGTGAGCAAGACCACCCAACACCTCGGCGGCAATGTAGGAGGCTTCAAAGCTTCCGGTCGAGGAGAGTGATTCGTCCAACAGAACCAGACTGTTTGAGGTGACGCAATCGAAAATCTCACCAAGTCGCGCACATTCCTCACCAAGACGCCCCTTGTCGATCGTGTCCTCGGCACCGGTTGGGAAGTGGGTATAGATACCGTCCACGGGCGAGATTGAGGCAGACTCTGCGGGGACGTACATACCGAGTTGGAGCATGACCTGCGCAAGACCAACGGCACAGGTGATCACCGACTTTCCGCCGCGGTTAGGACCTGTCAGAACGTAAATGGCGGCGTTCTCGTCAAAGTCGATATCGTTCGGCACGATCTCATCGTCTATCTTCAACGCAACGCAGGGATTGTAGAGCTTGGTTGCGGAAAAGGCGTGCTCCTCCATAGGACGGATATCGGGAATCGAGAGCAGGCAGCCCTTTTGTTTTAGCTCCTTCAACATCCGTGTTCCGCGTACCAGAAATTCAAATTCCGGCATCAGATTGAGCAAAAACTCGGTATTTTCCAAGACATATGCCTGAACGATCTTCTTCCAGGAGCGCAGAGAAGCCTTGTAAATATCGTTGATGGCACTGTTGAAAGCAAGGGAAAGCGCCATTTTTTGGTTATCGTTCTGCTTTTTACCAAAGGGAACAAGGTTGGCAATACAGGTGTACTGATCGTTTTTGAAATTCAGGCGCAGGATCTTGTCCAATACGTCACCCGACTTAAAAGACTCTGCATTGATCGAAAGCACACCCGCCGCACTTGGACGGAGCTGTGCATCAAGATTGACACCGATCGTCACGCTCTTGATCTCACGCACACGTTGTGTCAGTTCTTCAAGCTTTTGGTTCAACTCCCGGTAATATTCACTTTCGGCAAGCTCGGTGATCAACTCGGCAAGGGAGGCAAAAGCAGGGCTTTTAAGCCGATCTTTGATCTTTGACAGTCCCTCGTGAAGCACCTGGACACTCGAAACGTAAAGTTCGATCTCGGTAATGCTGGACAGATAATCGTCGGTGTCGCCGCTATCGGCTTCCAGACGGCGAAGCTCCAGAACGTCGTTCAGAATGGGAACAAGACGGTTGAGCATATCGCTCAATTCGGAGCAGGAAAGCATGTCGTCAAAGGTCGCCATGCGGTAGCGCATAACCTCCGCATCGGTCGTAAAGAATGCGGAAAGATCGCCGCTCTTGAGAGAAAAGATCTCTAATAACCCCAATTCCTGAAGGGTAAACAGATCAATATCCGGAACCGATTTGCCACTGTCGTGGGCTTTCTTTGCCTCGGCACTCGGATAGATCAAACTGAATTCGGAAAAATCCATGTGATTTTTGATTCCTTTCGTTGGACGGTTACCATAAGTATAACATAAAAATAGCATTTCGTCTATAGCTTGCACAAAAAAAATAGAGATTGAGCCGCTTTTTTCAATAAAAAGCCTTGCCGAGATTGACAAATCAACCCATTTATGCTACAATAGACGCATAAATCCGACGTAAGAAGGGAGGAAGCAAAATGCAAAAAAGCAACATCACCGAATTGATGTTACATCGTGAAGTTGAAGAATTGCTCGCGCTTTGCGTGACGGAGCAACCAAATAAACCGATGCCGTCCTCTGACTACAATCGCTTTTTGCGCTTTTGCAATTGCGTTCCGCTTTTTTACGGTCATCCCATTCGATCTGCGGCACAGGACTATTTGAAGCGATATTTTGACTCCGATCTGCCGATTATACCGCAAAATGCCGAGAAATTATGGATTTTGACGGCGGATAAGCTACAGGTATCAAATAAAATGATCCCTCGATTTTCGATTGACGATCACATCGCTCCGTCATCACTGCCGCTTCTTGATGAAGGCAGAGAATATCACTGTTTGGATGCCGAAAGCCTTTGCCGAACCGATGCGCTTACTTGGAACGCATGGCGGACGGAACTGCAACGGACGTTGGATAATGCGCTCGCCAAACATCGGCTATCTTCGATCGGAATCGAGGTTGGTGCGCTTCAAAGCCGACAACGACCGACACTGTATCATGTAGAGCAGGCGTTGCAAAGAAATGAACGCGACGAATCGGATTGCAAAATTTTACGATCGCAGGTGCTTCGATTTGTTTGCGAGTATGCAAAAGAGCTTGGAATCGCCATTACAGTGACACATTGTATGCCACACACCGTCGAGCTTTTGGCGCATTATCATCGGTCGATGGGCTTGCCGTTTCTGATCTGTGTCACAGAAGACGACGTCACGCGCGATGCACTGGTCGAACTGATCCGCACAACGTCGGCACCCATTCGGTTAGGGGTAAACCGCCGGGCTTATCCGTCGCAAACAACGTTTGAGAGCGCCGTTGTATCGCTTGCAAAAACATATCCGTTGGGATGTTTGACCGTGTTGGAAAACGGCTTGCAAAAACACTTTTTACTTTCTTAATGATAAAACGGTACCGACAGAGATCGATACCGTTTTTTGTATTAGTTTGTTTTTTCCAAAAAGTCTTTCAAAAGTGCGTCCTGAAGTTGCTTGACGGTATACGCGGCTTTTTGTCCGACCGGCTTTCCGTCTATCTCGACAACACGCATACAAAGTGCCGAGGCAGAGGTGATCAAAACCTCATCGGCATTCATCATTTCGTCAATCGTGTATGTCCGTTCCGAAACGGGAATACCGAATGCCTTGCAGGTTGCAATCAGATGCGCTCTCCCGGTTCCCGCAAGGATCATTTCATTGGCGGGATGTGTAATCAGTGTTCCGTCCTTCAAGATCGAGAGATTGGAGTGCGCGCACTCGGTGACAATCTCTTTACGATGCAGAATGCATTCGTCCACAGCTGCCTCTACGGTTGCCTGTGTGGCAAGCACGTTGGGAAGAAGATTCAATGATTTTACGTTGCAGTGATAGTAACGAGTGTCATCCATGGTAATGCAACGCATCGGTTGATAGGTATCGCGGATTTGTGCAGGCTTGAGCATGATCCAAAGATTGGCTTTTGGGTTTTGCGGAAAGGCATGATTGCGAAGCTCCGTTCCGCGCGACCATTGAAAATACACCCATTGGTTGCCACTGTCAAGACGTTTGACCAACGAGATCACAAGCTCGCGAAAGCTTGCCTTATCCATGGTAGGCACAATTCGCAAAAGCTCGGCACTGTGGTAAAAGCGATCGATATGCTCATCCAATGCGTATACGTGATAGTTGCGGCTATAGGTAACGTCGTAAACACCGTCGCCAAAATAGCAGGCACGGTCAAGCATGGGAACCTGCATCGATTCCAACTCGTCAACCTTGCCGTTGTAATATCCAAGAGTTTTCATACCAAACTGAGATTCCT
>JAZRGI010000032.1:0-6342 GCA_045644105.1 Eubacteriales bacterium
GAAACTCCAACGTTACCGCAGGCGAGGCAGGCGGTATTACCCAGCACATCGGTGCATACCGTGTCAAGGCAGGCGGGAGAGATATCACCTTCCTTGATACCCCCGGACACGCGGCGATCACCGCAAAGCGTGCACGCGGCGCAATGGAAACCCGTATCGCGATCCTCGTAGTCGCTGCCGACGACGGCGTTATGCCGCAGACGGTAGAGGCAATCAACCATGCAAAAGCGGCAGGCATCGATATTGTCGTTGCCATCAACAAGATGGATAAGCCGACCGCAAATCCCGATAACATCAAGCAAGAGCTTACCAAATACGGCCTTGTTCCAGAGGAATGGGGCGGCGACGTGATCTGCGTTCCGGTTTCCGCACTGATGCGCCAGGGTATCGACGATCTGTTGGAGAGCGTTCTTCTGGTCGCAGACGTTAAGGAACTGAAGGCAAACCCGAACCGTCGCGCAAAGGGTATCGTTATCGAGTCCAAGCTTGATCGCGGAAGAGGCCCCGTTGCTACGATCCTGGTACAGAGCGGAACGCTGCACGTCGGCGATATCATCATCGCGGGCACGGCGGTAGGACACGTTCGTTCCATGACCGACCATACCGGCAGAAACCTCAAGGAAGCAGGCCCGTCGGTTCCCGTCGAGATCACAGGTCTTTCGGAAGTTCCCTCCGCAGGTGATGAATTCCAGGCGGTTGAGGACGAAAGAATGGCAAGAACCCTTGCCGATCAAAGACGTGACCGCGCGAAAGAAGACGTATTCAAGGCAAACGCAAGAGCCAACCTCAACGATCTGTTCGCACAGATCTCGGACGGCGTCAAGGATCTCAATATCATTGTCAAGGCAGACGTGGACGGCTCGGTAGAGGCAGTCAAGGCATCTCTGTTGAAGCTCTCCAACGAAGAGGTCAAGGTTCGCGTGATCCACGCCGCGGCAGGCGGTATCACCGAGGGCGACGTTACCTTCGCGGCGGCATCCAATGCCATTATCGTCGGCTTCAACGTACGTCCCGATAAGAGCGCGATCGATTCTGCAGAGCGTCAAAACGTAGACGTTCGCACCTACCGTGTCATTTACGAATGTATCGAGGAAATCGAAGCGGCAATGAAGGGTATGTTGGCACCCAAGTTCCGTGAGAATCTGCTCGGACACGCAGAGGTTCGCCAAACCATCCACGTTCCCAACGTTGGAACCATTGCAGGTTCTTATATTCAGGACGGTAAGATCACCCGTCAGTCGCAGATCCGTGTCGTTCGTGACGGCATCGTCATTTTCGAGGATAAGATCTCTTCGCTCAAGCGCTTTAAGGATGACGTGCGTGAAGTTGCAAGCGGATATGAGTGCGGTGTAGGTCTGGAAAAGTTTAACGACATTAAGATCGGAGATATTCTGGAAGCCTTCGTTATGGAGCAGGTCCAGCCCGAATAATCAAACAAAGTGAAAAGTGAAAGGAAGTGATGTCCGATGCAGCGTGAAAAATCCTGTGGTGCGCTTGTATTGCGCCGCGACGAAGACGGAAAACTGTATATTTTGATGATCCGACACAAGGCAGGGGGACATCGTTCCTTTCCGAAAGGTCACATGGAGCGCGGAGAAACCGAGCATATGACGGCAATCCGCGAGGTCTATGAGGAAACCGGCGTACAGATCCGCATCTACTCGGATTTCAGAGAAACGGTGCGCTACCATCCCATGCCGGGCGTTTCCAAGGAAGTTGCCTACTTCCTGACCGAAACCAAGCAAGTCGAAATCCGTCCGCGTCCCGGCGAGATCGCGCAGGTAGAGTGGGTTCCCCTGGATCAGGCAGAAGCTTCCTTGACGCACGAAAACGATAAGACCGTTCTGCGTGCCGCAGTCAAAAGAATCGAGAGCGGAGAGGCGTTAAGACCGGTTTAACCTACCTTGTCCTGCAACCACATACGCCCGTTCGCATATACTGTCATCGAAAAACGGCAATCAACGCCGTCCGATACACGTTATACGAAAGGAGCTTGTGGAACGCATGAAGATGATCGTATGGAAAGCCCCCGCCTTTCTTTCCCCACTGTTACGCACACTGTTTGCAAATCGCCAAAAGCCACGCGCAGGCGTGAAAAAAAGATCTTAACACAAAAAATCAAACGTCAGAAAGGGAAAAGTTATGAGATATAAAATCAGATTGGACACAATGGCAGACATCAACCGCTTTGTCGGTGTTGCCACCAAATACAACGGAAAGATCACCTTGACCGACGGTGATAACTTCTCTGTAAACGGAAAATCGCTTCTCGGTGCAATGTACACCTTCGAGTGGGATCAGATCTACTGCGAATCCGAAACCGAGATCTACCATTTGATCAGTGATTTCATCGTTGGCGACTCTCTCCCCGTAGAAGATTGATCAGGTAAAACATAGCCAAAACCGCCCGCGCAAGCATCACACAGAGCGTGATTTTGTCCTCTGCCGCTTGCGCGGGTTCTTTATTTTATAGAATTAGAATTATTTTTATTATTATTTTTTTAAAAAAGCAGGTTTTTTCAAGCATAAAAGGCAGGGCACAAAACGAGTAAAAAGCCTTCTTTCATCTCAAAAAGCACAAAAATTTGGTAAAAAAGTCAGCCTCCAAACATAAATTCAAACACAAATTTCAATATAAATTTTAGCATAAAACATAAATTTCAACATAAAAAATCAACGTAAAAAACGCGTTTCCGAATGACACGTTTTATACAAAAAACGCCCCCGTTGCGACACCTTGATTCGCATGGTACGATGCAAGGACAAGTCCACGACGTCGTAGGTCGAACCTCCCGCCCCAAAATCTTGTATCCGGAGCCGTAAGGGAAGCATTTTTGTGGAGTCCGTGCGCCAAAAATATCGTTTTTTATACGAAAAAAACACCAAAAAATAAAAAATCCTATTGACAAATCAACAATAAAATGGTATTATATATTTAAATATAGGTATTTCTATGCTTTTTTGGCTTTTTGGGCGTACTTTTGCCCTCTCTGCCAAGGATCATTACACCTGTTACCGCGAATTGCGGAATCTCAAACAAAGCGAGGTTTTGTTTATGAAAATGTTCAGCAAAGTACTTGCGCTCCTTCTGGCATTGATGACGGTCGTGGCAATGTTGCCCATGAACGTCCTTGCTGCGGCATGGGGCAAGGTCGAAGCCGAAACCACCGAAACCGAAAACGGCACCAACTCGGATGTCGTCGTTTCGATTGATGCAGACGCGCTGGCGGCTCTGATTGAGGAAAAGGGACTGTCCGCAGACCTGATCTATGCGCTCAAGGATGGCGCATCGATTGAGGGACTGCGCTCCTTGTTCACCATGGAGGAGCTCTTCCGGATCATTCCGCGCAACGAGTGGTTGGAGGTCTTTTCGATCGATGACATCATCAATACGGTCGGCATTCAGAAGCTGACTTCGTATGTCGAGGACTACGCCACCCTTCTGCGTTCGATCGCCGAGAGCGAAACCGCAGGTGCCGATCTGTCGGCTCTGATGGGCAAGGTTGCCAACCTCGAAAAGTGCGTAAACGCGCTTTTACTGCTTGAAAAGGAATATCTGGTTCCCACCAAAGAGAACCTTCTTGCCGGCAAGACAATTTACGATCTGATCAAGGAATCCCTCACCGTATCGGATTCTGATCTGATCGGTCTGCTTGTAATCGACCAGGCTTTGATCGATCTCTTCATCGGTGAGCTCAACGAATTCGTCACCTTGGAAGAACTTAACAAGTTGGTAAAGCTTGACAAGATCCTGAAAGACGGCACCCTGCTCAAGCCCGAGGACGTTCTCAAGGACGGTGCAAGAGAGACCTTCATCGCAACCTTGAACGATTACGTTGCGGATATCGCAACAAACAATCACGACGAGTTCAAGGGCGTGATGGATCGCTATATCGGCGATGAAAACATTGCCACCATCAAGGAAATCGTTATCTCTCGTGTCAAGGCAGAGCTGGAAGCTAAACTTGACACGGTTCGCAACGATACCACGATCACCTCCAAAAACGAGGCAACCGAAAAGATCAACAACATTTTGGCATCCTACGACGATTGCTTTACGGTAAGCTACACCATCACCATTGAGAATACCACCGTTACCGTTACCGCATCGGAGCCCGTAATCACCCAAAATGACAACGCTCTTCTTTTCCAGAGAGCCTGGGAAAGCAATTGGATCACCATTGACGATCTTTGTCCCGATGAAGGCGACGACCTCGTTAACACTGCCGGACTGTGGGATTTCTTCCTGTTTGAGAAGAAGTTGGTTGATCTGGACGAAGTAGCAGATTTCAACACCGCAAAGAACAAGGCGATTGAGATTGCAAAGATTCCCGCAAACATGCAAACCCTTCTCAACCCCGCAAACAAGTACATCGTTGTCGCGGAGGCATTGAAGATGATCGGTATCAAAGCCGCAATCGATCACATTGAAGGCGGATATGAAACCCTGTTGGGCGGCACGAACCCCATGATCAACGTTTCCGCAACCGACGGTCTGATTTCCAAGATCGACCTCGAGGCTACGTTGAACAACATCATTGCAGCCGTAAACGCAAATAAAATCACGTTGGATAGCGTAATCAAGATCGACGTTCTTCTCGATCAACTTGAGCAAGCCGGCGTAGTCGGTGACATTGCCGATTTCGTATCTCCCGATGCAATCTTCGATCAACTTGACACCGAAGAGTTGTTTGAGATCCTTCAGCTTCTGGATCTTAAGAAGTACCTGAAGCCCGCGTTGGTTCTCGCAATTGATAACCTGCTCGCAAACATTGACAAGATCGAGATCGACGGTACAACCGTTGCCGGAGAAGATCCCGACACCGCGCTTTTGAAAATTTATCCGCAGGTGCTTCTTGAAACGATCACCAAGCTCCTGCCCAAGTTGGACGATATCCTCGCTCCCGAATTTGACGGCGTTCTTTTGAACACCAACCTCAACCTTGAATACACGGTTGACGGCGAAGAGGGTGTTACTCCCGATTTTGGAACCACCAAGTCCAAGAAGATCTCGGTAAAGGTTGTTATCACCGGCGATCTTGCCACAATGCAGGCTAAACTTTCCAAGTTGAAGGTTAAGTTCCTGGATCCCTATTTTAACGAATTCCTTCTCGACGGCAGCAACGTAACCTTGGATATGAACATCCCCGGCGTAGTTGCAGAGCTGATCAGACTGGTTGTTGACTCCGATCTGTTGGACGAGGATCTCAGAAAGATGCTCGTACAGGCAGGCGAAGGCGAGGATGAGCTTTTGGCGTTTGTAAACGGTCAACTCACTCTCGATAATATTCTTGCAATTCTCAACGCGGTTGACGCAGACACCCTTTATAATATAATGAAGAACACGGGTCTTGTCAAGACCATTCTTGAGGAGGTCGACGAAAAAACCGGAAGCTCTCTTGCCGATAAATTCTCCAACGCAACGGCAGACGAGTTGATTAAGATAGTTGGCTCCAGCGAGCATTCGTTGGACGACATCTGCAACATCATTCTGAACAAGACCGGCAAGGACGTAAAGGCGGTTCTGGAAGCTATGTCGGTTCAGTTTGATGACAAGATGGACGAGTGGCAGAAGAACGCCATCGTTGCAGAGATGCTCAATCTTGTCGGAAGCAAGCTTGGCATCAACGTTAGCGCCATTTCTGCGGCAGACATTCTTGCTCGCGCAGAGGATACCCCCATCGTTGACAGAGTATCCGCAGAGATCGTTGAAAGACTCGGTGCCGACATCAAGGCAGCTCTCAACACCTACACCGCAGAAGAGTTGTACGAAAAGGCAATTGATAAGGTAATCAGTCACGAAAAGACGATCAAGGCAATCAACAAGGCAAAGGAAATTCTGAACACCCTGTCCGAGAAGGATCTCAGTCTCCGTTTGGCAGACTACTATCAGGGCAACGGAACCTTCCACTTTGAACTTTCCCGCAACTACAATGCAAAATCGGTCGTTGAAAAGTTTGTTACAAAGCTTCTCTCCATTTCCAAGGTTCAAGAACTTGGAATTCCCGATGGCGCAATCGAGCTGCTTCTCAACAGTATCTCCGATGACGGTATTTCCACCGCCAACCTGGATCTGACGTTGACCTTTGCAAATCTGTATCGCATTCGCTTCTTTAGCCGTGAGGATCTGAACAATCCGAACGCAAAGCCTCTGTACAGTGCATTCCTGCCCGTAGGTGCTTCGTTGGCTCTCTTTGAGAACAACAAGAATGTCACCGGATACGCGTTTACCGGATGGGCAGACAAAAACGGTAACGAGATTACCAATCAGGTAATGCCCGCAGGCGATATCGACGTATATGCCGATGCACATGCGGCAGAGATCCGTTTCGAAACCGAGGA
>JAZRGI010000033.1:0-14342 GCA_045644105.1 Eubacteriales bacterium
CGACATCATGGATTCACTGATCGGTGAATTTTATGAGCGTTATGACAACGGAAACACCTCGGATTCTCCTTTTGCGAGAATCGAAAACAATCGCTTTGCCGAAGCGCTTGACCACCTGATGTCGAACCGCAGTGACGGCAAGTTGAACGGCGTACTTTTGGATTATCTGGAGATCTTCTCTTCCTATCCGGAAGGGATCGAGTTGCTTCACGCCTGTGCACAGGATTTGTGTGCGGGCGCGGATGAGGACTTTTTGCGATCTTCCTACGGCGCCTCGCTTGCGGACTACATGAAAGGCGTTTTTAAAGACTATGAGAATGAGTTGCTCCGCCTGCAAGCTATGCTTGAACGGGAAGATCCCGACGGAGCAGGCAAATGCGATGCTCTTTTGCAAAATGATCTTTCCTTCTGCCGTGCGATGCTTACGTCGATTCAAGCAAATTGTTACGTTGATCTTCAACGAACTGCGTATTCTTTTGTCGGCGGCCGTTTCCCGACCGTCAAAAACAAATCTGCCGCGGTGATCGCATATCAGGAATTCCGCACCGCATTCCGCAAATGCATTGCGAGAGATATCCAAGAAAAGCTTCGCTTTCCGAGCGAGGTGATCTCACAACAGATGCATCAAACCGCGGATCTGATGCAAATTCTCTATCATTTCTACAAGGAATTTCAGACGCGACTGATGGCGGAAAAGAACCTGCGCGGCATTTTGGAGCATAACGACGTGCGCGCGATGCTCTACCGTCTGTTGACCAACGAGGATGGCACCTCAAGCGAGCTTGCTGAATCGATCGCTTCGCAATATGATGCCGTTTATATCGATGAATATCAGGACGTTGACCTGCTTCAGGATTCGATCTTTGCCAGGATCGGCGGCAACCGTCGTTTCATGGTTGGTGACATCAAGCAAAGCATCTACGGTTTTCGCGGAAGTGATCCCTCTATTTTTGCGGCATACCGTCGCGCAATGCCGCTTCACACCGACGATGCATCCGAAAGCTCCGACGGTGTGTGTGTATTTATGTCGGAAAATTTCAGATGCGATCCTCCCGTAATCGATTTTGCAAACCGTGTATGTTCTTTCCTCTTTTCTGCGTGTGAGCGAAGCGTTGGCTACCGTCCGCAGGACGATCTTGTCGTATCCAAGAAACCGGCAGAGCCTTTGAACAGTGAATATCCGTTTGACGTACAGGTTGCGGTGTTTGATCGCAAAAAGGACACCGAGGAAGGTCCGGACGGTGTGGAAAATCCCGAAGCGGTTTGGGTTGCGGCGGAAATTTCCAAACTGATCCGTAGCCAACGGTTGGATAACCGGGAGAAAATTTCCCCGTCGGACATCGCCATTCTTGTGCGAAACCGTGCGCACGGACGAGCTTTCGTCAAGGAATTGGAAGCCTTGAACATTCCCGTGAGTGCGGAAAATGCATCGGATACGTTGCAAGAACCGTTCTTTATCGATCTGTTGAACCTTCTTCGCGCGGTGGATAACCCTTATCGTGACATTCCTCTCTCGGAATTTTTGATCTCTCCTTTGGGTGGATTTACGTTGGAGGAGCTTTCACACATTCGTTCCTCCGCTCCCGATTGCAAGGCACTGTATGATGCATTGGCGATCGGTTGCGAAGAAGCGGCTTCCGACGTTCTTCGTGAAAAGACACACCGCATATTTGATTGGCTCGGACGGTTGCGTGAAAATGCTTCGATTCTGCCTGCAGACCGCTTTTTGCGCCTTTTATATCTGGATGAGCGCATCATTCCCTATGCCAATACGCCCGCCTTGCTCTTCCTTTATGATCAAGCAAGGGTTTATCAACGTACGTCGTGGTGCGGTCTGTTTGGTTTTTTGAATCATTTTCAAAAGGTTCTCGATGGAAAAAAGGTGTCTGCGGCAGGACTTTCCAAAGCCGAAAGCGCAGTTACCGTGATGACGGTTCACCATTCCAAGGGATTAGAGTTCCCTATTGTCTTTCTCTGCGCTACAGGAGCTTCCTTTAACCGATCCGACACCTATGAAAGTCTGTTGTTCCAAAAGAACGTTGGCGGTGCAGCCAAGCTTTACGATCGCGGCAGTGGTGAAAAACAAACGACTATACTGCGTGAGGTTGTACGTCAGGCAATTGACGACGAGCAAACCGAGGAAAGCATTCGCACGCTTTACGTTGCTCTGACGCGTGCAAGAGAGCGGCTTTACGTCACGGGTACGCTTGCGGGAAAATGGGAAAACGCACGTTCGTCGGCATCCATGATACACCGCGGACAACGCGCCGCCATTCTTAGTTGCAACTCCTATCTGAACTGGATTCTTGCCGCTTTACAAGAAAATTGTGTGGAAAATACCGAATTTCCCTGTGCTTTGAATTATTATACGGCGAACGACGTTTGTCACGGTACAGTTCTTTGTGAAGAAAAGAATGAGGATGACACCCAGGAAAGTGCCGTTGGCGCGCCCGACGATCGATCGCTTGAACGCTACGCGAAAGTGCTTGAAGATCATGCGGCATTCTCCTATCCGCTCGATTTTCTGCGCGGCATTCCGACCAAAGCCGCCGCTTCAAAGCTCCGCGGCGATCTTTTGGACGTGATTACCGATGCCGAGCATGACGAAGACGTCATCCGTACGCAGATCGCCCTGATGGAAGGCGCGACGCCAAGCTTTGAACGGTTGCTTTTGGAACATGAAAAGCCAAGCGCATCCGATATCGGTACGGCAACGCACACCTTCCTGCACTTCTGTGACTTTGAACGTCTGATGACGTCTGGCGTTGATGCCGAGTGCGAACACTTGAAGAACCAAGCCTTTATGACGGAAGAAAGCCTGCGCATCGTCAACCGCGAGCAACTCTCGGCGTTTTGTCAGAGCGATCTGATGCGGTGGATTCTGGATGCCGCAAAGATCCGACGCGAGCAGAAATTCAGTCTTTTCGTTCCGCTTTCCGATCTGACGAAGAATCAGATGCTTGCCAAGCAAACGGAAGGTCACACCTTATTTGTGCAAGGCTCGATTGACCTGTTGTTGGAAAACACCGACGGTTCACTGACCTTGATCGATTATAAGACCGATCACATCCGTCGTGAAGAGCTTGCCGACAGAGCACTGTTGACCGAGCGGATGCGCAAACGGCACGGCGAGCAACTTGCCTGCTATGCAAAGGCGGTAGAGCAACTCTTTGGACGACGTCCCGACAACGTTTATCTGTATTCGATTCCGTTAGGGGAAGCGATTTTGATGAGCTAAATAAAAAGCACCGTTATTGCGTTGTAAAACGTTGATAACGGCGCTTTTTACTTTACAAAAACTTTTTTAAAAGCTATTGACAAAAGCAGTGAAAAGAGGTATAATACATGAGTTTGTGACAATTGATTGGAATTTTTGAAAAGACGGAGGCGTTTGCAATGGTCTATCAAAAGACAGAACATCAGCAACAACATCATCTTGGGGCTGATATAGCCGAGTTTATATTGCTTTGGATACGAAAAAACGTCGTTTTGTGTATCGCTTTTTGCGCGGCGTTGATAACAACGTGCATTGTGCCCCCCGATGCACAATACAAGGAGTATTTTGATTTTAAAACCTTGACTTGTCTTTTTTGCGTACTTGCCGTGGTTTGTGCCCTGAAGAACGTCAAGTTTTTTACCATTCTTGCCCGTAAGATCGTTGACTGTACGGGAAATCTGCGTGTTGCAACGTTGGCATTGGTTTACATCACGTTTATCGGCTCTATGTTGATCGCAAACGACATGGCGCTTCTCACCTTCCTGCCGCTCGGTTATTTCGTATTGAAATCCACCAAAAAGACGAAATACATGGCATTTGTCTTTATTATGCAAAACATTGCTGCAAATCTTGGCGGAATGTTGACGCCCTTCGGCAATCCGCAAAATCTGTATCTCTATACAAAATTCAATATCCCTACCGGCGAGTTTATGCAGATTATGTTGATCCCATTTCTTGCCGCGATCTTTCTGATCACCGTGTGTTGCCTGTTTCTGCCAAAAGAAGCCTTGTCGATCACCGAGGCATGTCCCTACCGTTTGCAAGTAAAAAAGACGGCGTTGTACCTTGTGCTTTTTGCGCTTTCGATCATCATCGTTTTCCGCGTCATTCCCTATTTGATCGGATTGATCGTCATCCCGATTGTGCTCTTCTTTATGGATCGGAAAGCACTGAAGGCGGTTGACTATCCGCTTCTCCTCACCTTTGTCTGCTTCTTCATCTTCTCTGGAAATATGGCGCGTATTCCTGCGATCAGTGAACTTTTCTCGGCACTTCTTGGCAAAAGTACCTTGATTTTCAGTGCGCTTTCGTGTCAGGTCATCAGTAACGTGCCGTCTGCGATCCTGCTCTCACAGTTCACTGCCGACTATCCTGCTCTGCTTTTGGGCGTTAACATCGGCGGTGCAGGAACCTTGATTGCATCGCTCGCGAGCCTGATTACCTTCCGTGAGTATACCTCTCACAATCCCGGCAAGGCGGGCAAATACATCGCGCTTTTTTCGGCGTTTAATTTTGGATTTTTGATTCTTCTGTTGTCACTTTCTTGCTTTTTAGTTTGATAGAATTCTATAACAAAAGAGAGCGGAAACCGAGAATTTTCGGTTTTCGCTCTCTTTTTATATAAAATCGACTGAATTAAGCCTTGCCAACAGATCCGAACAACTCCATCTTTTCCTTAACGGTAGCCTTGATTGCCTCAACGCCCGGAGCGAGAAGCTTTCTGGGGTCAAAGCCCTTACCCTGCAGATCCTTGCCTGCCTCAACGTAGGTGCGGGTTGCAGCCGCAAATGCGAGTTGGCACTCGGTGTTAACGTTGATCTTGGATACGCCGAGAGAGATTGCCTTCTTGATCATATCTTCGGGAATACCGGTTCCGCCGTGGAGAACGAGAGGCATCTTGCCAACCTTCTCGGAAACTGCTGCGAGCGTGTCGAAGGACAGACCTGCCCAGTTTGCGGGATACTTACCGTGAATATTACCGATACCTGCCGCAAGCATGGTAACGCCGAGATCTGCGATCATCTTGCACTCGTTAGGATCGGCACACTCGCCCATACCGACAACACCGTCTTCCTCGCCGCCGATAGAGCCAACTTCTGCCTCAAGAGAAAGTCCCTTCTCTTCGCAAACCTGAACCAATTCCTTGGTCTTTGCAACGTTTTCTTCGATCGGATAGTGAGAACCGTCGAACATAATGGACGAAAATCCTGCATCGATGCACTTGTAGCAAGCCTCGTAAGAGCCGTGGTCAAGGTGAAGTGCTACGGGAACGGTGATCTTGAGACCCTCGATCATAGCCTTTACCATATCGGCAACGGTCTTGAAGCCGCACATATACTTACCTGCTCCCTCGGATACACCAAGAATAACGGGAGATTTCAGCTCCTCTGCAGTCTGCAGAATCGCCTTGGTCCACTCGAGATTGTTGATGTTGAACTGACCAACCGCGTATTGGCCTTCCTTTGCTTTGGTAAGCATTTCTTTTGCTGATACTAACATAATACCCTCCTGAATTTTGTTAATTGTTTCACGTAACATTATATACCAAATTCAAACAAAAATCAAGCCTTTTTTTCACTTTCGGCAAACTTTCATAAAAAAATTCATGAAGGTCGCCTGTTTGCATATACTAAAAGCAGTTTTTGTAAAGGAGCGACAGAATGAAAAGGCTTAAAAATCAGAATTTGCGCATGGAATTGTCGGGAAATAAGATGTTACCGTTGATCATGAAATTCTCCTTGCCGAGCGTGTTGGGGGCGGCGGTGATTGCTTTGTACAGTCTTGCGGATGCTTATTTTGTTTCATCGCTCGGAAAAGAAGCGGGTGCGGCGGTTGGTGTTTCTTTTGCCATTCAAGCACTTCTGCAAGCCATCGGGTACACCTTTGGGATCGGAGGCGGCGTATTGGTGTCGCGTGCGCTCGGAAGCCAAGAAAAGGAAGCGGCGGCACGTTATGCCAAAAGCACAATCGCCTTTGCGCTTGTGTCGGGGAGCGCGGTTCTTTTGTTCGGATTGATTTTCCGCGCTCCGTTGATGCGTCTTTTGGGAGCCGGTGACACTATTTATCCGCTCGCGACTTCTTATGCAACCAATCTGCTTTTATCAGCACCCTTTTCCGTGTTAGGCTTTGTATTGAGTCAACTGCTTCGCGCCGAGGGACGAGTGTTTGATTCGACGTTTGGATTAACGGTGGGAAGCATTCTCAACTGTATTCTCGATCCGATTTTCATTTTTCGTTTTGGTTTTGGTGTCGCGGGTGCATCGCTTGCAACCTTGATCAGTCAGGGAATTGCGGCAGCACTCCTTCTCTTTCCCTATTTGAGAAAAAAGAGTTGTTTGCCGGTATTGGAATGCTCCGCTCGCACCACCTTATCTTCCCTGCCCAAAATTTTGCACCGTGGAATGCCATCGTTTTTTCGTCAAGGACTGATCGTTCTGGCAACGGTATTGTTGAACCGCACGGCGGCTCAATGGAGCGATGCCGCGGTATCGGCGCTTTCTACCGTTACACGTTTGTTTTTGCTCGCGTTCAGTCTATGTCTTGGAATCGGGCAAGGGATGTTGCCGATCGTTGCCTACAACGACGGTCGCGGAAGAATCGATCGGGTTCGACGCGCGTATACTCTCTCGATCTGTCTGGGACTTGGGGTATCGTTTTTTGCGTCGCTTCCCCTGTTGATTTTTTCAACGCCGCTTGTATCTTGGTTTCAAAATTCAAGTGATGCCATTGAGATCGGCAGTGTCGCTTTGCGCGCGCAGGCGGCGATGTTGATACTGCACGCACCCATCACCTGCACCATCTTTTTGATGCAGGCACTCGGAAAAAGCTTTCGCGCGGTGCTTTTGGCTTGTGCACGGCAGGGTCTCTTTTTTGTTCCCTTGATCCTTTTTGTGCCGCGATTTCTCGGCGTGGAGTGGGTGATTTTTGTGCAACCGTTCGCCGATCTGTTGACTTTTTTGTTGACACTCCCCTTTATGGTTTTCTTCTTTCAAAAGACAAGAGAAAAGGCGTTTTGCCGTGAATAGCAAAACACCTTTTCGTATTCAAATCAGAGATAATTCTTGACGTCCGCAAGATCTTTAACGACAATATCTACCTTCGCATCGGGAAAAAGTACGCCCGCATCCCAAAGGCACCCCGGCATACCGGCGTTCATACCTGCCTGTGCGTCGATCGGACGGTCTCCGATCATCATGCAGTTTTTTGGATCAAGTGCAAAGCGCTCGCAAAGATAGTGCAAGGCATCGGGTGCCGGTTTTGCGGGAAAACCATAGGAACTGTCCAAAATGAACGTGAACAAATGATCGATGCCCATATTCTTGAGCATTTCTCCGACAATGCTGCCCGAATGCGTATAAACGTAGTTCTTTTTGCTGTTTTGAACGGCATATTCCAACAATTCGACCGCCTCGGGAAAGGCAGTGAATTTCATCGCGTATTCTTCCTGAAGTTGATGGAAACGGTCGAGATAGGCGCGCCATGTGATCTTTTGGTTCCATCCGAGGTGCGCAAAGCAATCGTAGATGGTGATCTTATTGTAGCGGTCGATCTCCTCGTCGCTGCAGGTCACTTCCAAACCGTTTTCGTTGCCGATGATCTTGGTAAACTCCAGAAAAAGCGGATATGAGTCTGAAATCGTTCCGTCGAAATCAAAAATCAGATGTTCAATCATGGTGCTTCTTCCTTTCCGAGGGATCTCTGTCCGATTCGGGAGTGATGGGATCAAAAATTTTGGTGAACTTGACGTCGTTGATTCCCATATTGTATGCCACTGTGGAAACAATGATCGCGGGCAACGGGATAATAAAGTAAATAAACCAATAGGAATTAAGCGCCACGCCCGCAACGTGAACGGCGAGAATACCCGTGTACATTCCCTCAAGCGTCAAGGCAAGAAAACTGCAGACCGCGCCAACACTGCTGATTGCAGAAACGTTCAAAAACATTGCCAGGGTAATAAATATTGCAAAAACGAAATTCGGAACGTTTGCGCAAAGAGAGATCAGGGTGCCGGTGAAGAAGTTCTTTTTGATTCTTCCCGATTCGGCGGATACCCTATTGCGGAAGCCGATCTCCCACGTCATTGTATAAAGTAAAAACATATAAAACAGGATCGCAAACACACTGCTTACATTTCGCAAAACAACGTTGTTTGCAGCGCCCGCCGCAAGAACCAATGCAAAACCGAAGATTGCCGTTGCAAACTGGTTCAAAAACATTTTCACCATGTCGTAAGAATACGTTAAAAAAAAGCGTTTCATCTGATACCTCATAAAACTTATGTCATTATTGCTTTTATTATATCGAATCTCTTTGACGAATGCAAGCGGGTGGCACAAAAATTTACAATTTATCAACTAAAATATTGAGATGTGTAGTATAATAAAAGTATCATCGAAGGAGGTGGCTTATGGCGAACAACATATCGGTAACCGAATTTTCTTCTCTGATCCAGGAATATGCGGCGTACAAGCTTTCCATACAAGGTTGCTCACAGAAGACCGTGGAAGAATATCTGTTTGATCTGCGCACCTTTTTTCGCTATCTGATCGCAAGAGAACGCGATATTGATTTTGCATCCGAAGAATTCTCCAAAATAGACGTCAGAGGTGTAGGACTTGCCGAACTTGAGCGCTTGCACACGGAGGATATTTACGATTTTCTTTATTATACCAATCAAAACCGAAAAAATCAGTGGTCGGCTCGTTCACGCAAGCTATCGGCGTTGCGTTCGCTCTATAAATATCTTGTCAACAAGAGGCACTACCTGGAGGTGAACCCGACGGCGGATATCGATTCTCCAAAGCCAAAGAAAACCCTGCCCAAAGTATTGACGTTTGAGGAATCGTTGAGCCTGTTGGCGGCGGTGGAAAACGACAAGGAGTCCCAATACCGCATTCGTGACTACGCTATCCTGACACTCTTCCTGAATTGCGGAATGCGTCTCTCGGAGCTTGTCGGCATCAACATAAGCGACGTGGACTCCAATCTGCTTTCGTTGCGTGTAACCGGTAAGGGCAACAAGGAACGTATCATCTATCTCAATGATGCTTGCCGTGCCGCACTTGCCGAATATATTGCCGAACGAAAAGGTCCAAAATACGCAAAAGTGCAAGGAAACGCCCTCTTTTTGAGCCGTCTTGAGCAACGCATGAGCGCCAAGACTGTCCAAGCAATGGTGTATAAGTACCTGAATCTTGCGGGTTTGGAATCCAAGCATTATTCGGTACATAAGCTCCGTCACACTGCCGCAACCCTGATGTATCAATCGGGTAACGTGGACGTGCGCGTGCTGAAGGAAATTCTCGGACACGAGCAACTCAATACGACTCAAATCTACACGCACGTCAGTAACGATGCCATCGAAAAAGCAATGTCGGAAAATCCGCTTTCCGAACAAAAACGCAAGAATTGATCCCTCCCTGCTTACACGATAAAAAGCACTTATGATCTATAGGTCATAAGTGCTTTTTAATATTATTTATTGCAAATTGCCTTCCAGACGATCCAATAGCCCAGTGGCGTGTTGCTTGATAAGAGCGGCGTAATAGGTGACAACGATCACCTCAAGCGCATTGTTCAATCGATCGCGCGCCCCCTCAAAGGGTTCGACGTAATCGGCGGTAACGGCTTCGACTCTGTCCTTCAATGCCGAAAGCGCACAGGAACCGTTTTCCATAACGTTTACCAAAATACGGCAGATATAATCGTAAAGTTTTGAGTCGGAAATGATATCATCAGAAGTGTCGGACAACTCACCGTTGATATATTCGATCAAAAAAGCGATCTTATCAAGTTGCATACAAGCACGCAACATATTGATGATGAGAATATGCGCCACCTGATTGATGTTGTATTTCTTGAGCTTACTGTTGGCAACCCAACCGCGTTTTGTCCAGTTTTGAAGTGTGGAGCTATCGATGCCCGAAATATCGCGGATCTGCGTGAGCATAACGCCGTTACTGATAAAAAATACTTTTTTGAGGAATTCAAGACCGGTTGCCCCATCCATATCGGCTCTTTTGAGCTTGGTTCCAGGAATCATATCATCATAAAATTGCAATTTCATAAAATTTCCCTCTCTTTGCTTTTGACTTCTTATTGTTTTGTTTATATTATATCACACCATCAATTGATTGTCAAGAGGCTTTTTTATGCGTTTTTGGGGGATGAATGATCGAAAGGCAGACGTACCGTATGTAAAAAAACCCTTCGCCGACGTTGGCAAAGGGCTTTTTTGTGATTGAAACTACTGTTTTATTTTGTATCGGACAAGGCTTTGATAATCGCCTGCGCATCGAGATCGTCCGAACGCAGGATCGGTTCGCGTTTTGTTTGCACGGCAAAATCATCGTCCAATGCCAGAATGCCGACCGATTTGTTTTGCATGACCGCATGATGGGAAAGCGCTTCGGAAAGCATCATTCCCATGCCGCCCGCTTTGATCTCTTCTTCAAGGAAGAGTATCCGACAAGGCTTTTGAGGGATCAACTTGGTCAATTGCGGCGCGATCTCTTCATAGGGCTTCAGTTGCTCCAAAAGAAGGATGCCGGTGCGGTGCCCCCTCTCGGCAAGAAGTGTCTTTGCGCGCATTGCCTCGGTCACGATTCTGCCGTGAGTAATGATGACCGAATCAAGCTCTTCGGCGTCCTCTTGAACAAAATCACTGCGGATCGCAATGTCCACGGGCGGTTTGCCGCCGTAAAACGCCTGCACAACCGACGCATCCTCATATCCGTTGGGATATCGGATGGCACAGGGGCAGTTGTCTTTGAGCGACGCTTCCAGAGAAAGACGGAGTCCCTCGCGCGTCAGAGGTGTATAGAGCTTGAGGTTTGGGATATGCGATAGGAATGCCACGTCAAAAGTACCGTGATGCGTCGCGCCATCGGATGCGTTCAACCCCGCGCGATCGATACAAAAAACGACGGGGAGATTTTGCAACGCAACGTCGTGAATGATATTATCATACGCGCGTTGTAAGAAGGTAGAATAGATGGCTACCACAGGACGGTGTCCGTTTGCCGCAAGACCTGCCGCAAAGGTAACGGCGTGCTCCTCCGCGATACCAACGTCAAAGAAGCGTGTGGGATAGGCGTTTTTAAAGTGTATCAAGCCTGTTCCGTCTGCCATAGCGGCGGTGATTGCACAGATCTTGGGATCATTTGCCGCAAGCATTGTCAGTTGTTTACCCATCTCATCGGAAAAGTTGGTTCCATCCGGAAGTGTCTTACCGTTCGGAGAAACGCCGTGGAAGAGCGACGGAGTCGACTCCGCAGGCGCGTATCCCTTTCCCTTTTGTGTTTTCAGATGAATGACGCAACTTTGCTTGCTTGCCTTTGCCTCTTGCAAAAGGCGTTCCACTGCTGCCTCGTCGTTTCCGTCAACGGGACCGAGATAATAAAGACCGAGATTTTCAAAATAGTTACTACCGTACAACGTCGCCTTCATCGCCATTTTCAGGCGTCTGAGAAGGTTAACGGTTCCCTTGCCGATCAAGGGAATTTTTCCCAAAAACGACGAGGTTGCGTTTTTTGTGCGGAAATAACCTCTTGTTGAGCGCAGATGAGAAAGCGTCTTGGCAAAGCGACCGATGTTTTTGGAGATCGACATCTCGTTTTCATTGATGATGATGATCAGACGCAGGCGTTTGTGACTATTGTTGAGCGCCTCGTGGATCATGCCTCCGGTATAAGCACCGTCACCCAAAACGCATACGGTATAGGCATCGGAACCGTTCAGTCGATCCGACTCGGCAAAACCGAGTGCCGCAGAAAGAGAGGTTGAGCTGTGTCCCGTACCAAAGCAATCGTGCTCGCTTTCGGTACGTTTTGGGAAGCCGCTCAATCCGCCGCCTTGACGAAGCGTATCAAAGCGATCTCTGCGCCCCGTAATCAACTTATGAATATAACTTTGATGACCAACGTCAAAAATTACGTGATCGCGCGGAGTTGAGAAAACGCGGTGAATGGCAAGCGATAATTCGACGACACCGAGGTTTGATGCCAGATGTCCGCCGTTTTCCATAACGTGATAGATCAAAAAGTTTCGGATCTCTTCGGCGAGCGATTCAAGTTGATCTGCGGGCAATGCCTTCAGATCATCGGGTGAGTTGATACCGAAAAGACGTGGGTATTGCTCCTTGAACTGTTCTGCATCCTTCATGTTGCGTCCTCCTTCCCCATTTTTTTCTTTCTATAGTATAGCACGCCTGTCGTGTTTTGTCAACCTTTATTCCAAAGAAAGGCTCCGTCTCTCGGTTGGTAAATTTACCTTTTGAGAAACGGAGCGATTTTATTGGATATTTATTGGCAATGACGTGATACCGACTGCATCAAACGTCAAATTCTTCGCCGCCGACAACGTTGCCCTCGTGGTCGTTGAATACGACCTTGCAGTGATCGGGAGTAAGCGTGATTGCCGTTGCGACGTAAGGGATGGTGAGATCCTTTTTGTTTTTCTTGGCACCGACGATGACGGGACAGGGTTGTCCCAACTGATCCCATTGACTGCCAATATGGCTTACGTAGGTCTCATGAATGTGACCGCAGATCATGAGTTGTGGCTTGATATGCTCTCCAAGCAACTGTGCCCACTCGGAATAGATATCCTTCTCCAACTTAAAGTTTGGATTAACAGCGTGCGTAAAGGGGGCATGGGAAATCACAACACGGTTCTTGACGCCCACGGCGGCGTATTCGGTTTCCTTGTTGGCGATCACATCTTTGATGAACTCTGTTTCGCGGTAACGGAAGTCGGTGCAGCAGTTCATAAAGCCGTATGCGGGATGATCGTCCGGCTTATCCTCTGCGCAGTCCAGGACAATGCCCCACAGGTGTCCAAGACGGAAGGTGAAATAAGACTTTCCGTTGTCGGTGGGCGTGTGTTCCTCCAACTTTTCGGCAAAAATACCGCGCATATCGTGATTTCCGCGCGAGAAGACGACCGGAATCTCTCCACTTGTCAGTTGTGCGGCAATCTGATGGATTGCCGTAAAATATTCGATGTCACCACTGTGGTTGGGAATGTCACCGTTGAGGATCAGAAGATCGAGTTGATCCCCGAAATAAGAGCCTGCCGCTACGGGACGCTCGACCTCGTTGTGCGCATCGGAAATATGATAAACGTTGATTTCTTCCGAAGCAATGGGACGGAATGCCGATGTATAAGAATAGGCATCGGAACATTCGGTAAAGTATGGTTTTCTTTCCTTTACCACGCGGTACCAGACGGTGTATTGCTTCTCGTTGTCCAAAAGCGCCATCGGAACCTCTACGATATGTGTCGAGCGTGATGAGCGCAAAATACCGTTGGAGTCGTCGTAAAAGCATCTGCCGCCAACCTCTACCCACACCACAAGCTCTTGGGTGACGGGGACGACGATCTGATAGCTATTTCGAACGGCATAGACGATGGGTGCCGTTGCAAATTCTTGCGGGATTTGTTTCATAAGAGATCTCCTTTGTGTCGGTGTTGTGTCGGTGTTGTGTCGGACGCCTCAAACGTCAAACTCTTCTCCGCCGATAACGTTGCCGTTATTGTCGTTGAAGACAACCTTGCAACGGTCGCCCGTCAAGGTAACGGCGGCACCGCAATAAGGAATTTCGGGGTTGTTTTTCTGAATTTTTGCGCCTACGACGACGGGACAGGGTTGACCGAGATGATCTCGTTCACTGCCTACGTGACTGATATATATCGAGTGCATATGTCCGCAGAGCATCACCTGCGGTTTGACGTGTTCCTTGAGCAACTTTGCCCACTCGGTATAGGTCTCTCCTTCAATATTAAAAGGAGGATTGAGCACCTGTGTAAAGGGATTGTGGCATACAACGATGCGGTTTTGGATGCCTTTCGCCTCGTATTCACGCTTACTGTCGGCAATCACGTCCTTGATAAACTGCGTTTCGCGGCGACGGAAATCCTCACAGCAGTTCATATGTCCGTATTCGGCGTGGTCATCGGTCTTGTCCTCTGCGCAGTCAAGCACGATTCCCCACAACCCACCAAGACGAAAGGTGAAGTACGATTTGCCGTTGTCGGTGGGCGTATGCTCCTCCAACTTTTCGGCAAAAATACCGCGCATATCGTGATTTCCGCGCGAGAAGACGACCGGAATCTCTCCACTTGTCAACTGTGCGGCAATCTGATGGATTGCCGTAAAATATTCGATGTTACCACTGTGGTTGGGAATGTCGCCGTTCAGGATCAGAAGATCGAGTTGATCCCCGAAATAAGAGCCTGCCGCCACGGGACGTTCAACCTCATTGTGCGCATCGGAAATATGATAGATATGAATGGTTTCCGACTCAATCGGTCTGAATGACGATGTGTAGGAACAGGGGTC
>JAZRGI010000034.1:0-3570 GCA_045644105.1 Eubacteriales bacterium
GCCTTTATTTTATCTTTTACGCATAAACTTAAAGATGCATACCGCCGTCCACGATGATCTCGCTTCCGGTGACGTAACGCGCCTCATCCGAGCAGAGGAAGAGCGCCGCAGGGGCACAGTCCTCGGCAAGTCCCGCGTATCCCGCGGGAATCCCGGCAAATACCTTTTGACGGTAGACCTCGTCGGAAAGTGCCGCTGCATTGCGCGGTGTTGCGATGACACCGGGGCAAAGATTATTAACCGTAATGCCATAGGGGGCAACCTGCTTGGCGACGTTGCGCACAATGCTCATCTGCGCATCCTTGCTGGCGGCATACACTGCCATGTCTACGTGGGGCTTGTACTGTTGCACACTGCCCACCGTAACAATTCTGCCAAAGCCCTTCTCCTTCATGGCGGGAAAATACGCCTGCATCAGTGCCAGGGTAGCGGCAAAATTGACCGCGATCTGCGTATCAAGCTCGTCACGGGTGATCTCGTTCCAAGCTTTGCGGTACTGAACACTTGCATTCAACACCAGAATATCAAGTGCTCCCGTTGCCGCAAAAATGACTTCTGCCGCATCTCTGTCGGCAAGATTCTTGACCACATAGTTTGCACATCCAATCGCATCTGCCGCGCGGCGTGCCTTTTCCTCGCCGGTTGCGCCATGCACCCACACCGTAGCACCCGCGTCGTGCAATGCCTTTGCAATGGCAAAGCCGATACCCTGGGTAGAACCGGTTACCAATGCCGTTTTTCCGTGTAAGTCAAACATAATCGACCTCCGTATCAGCTCCACTCACGGTCGTTTGCCCATTCGTCGTTCCACTGATCGGTAGGCTCCCACTGACCGGGGTACTTATCGTGCAGATGTTGCGAGATCAACTCCTCGTTGAGCGAGTCGATACCAAGACCCGGCTTATTGGGAACGTCAACGAAGCCATTCTTGAAGAGGGGATTATCAATACCGTTGGCAAGATCGTTCCACCACGGAATGTCTACCGAATGGAACTCTACCGCAAGCACGTTCTGAATTGCCGCCGCAGTATGGATTGCCGCCATACAGGCAATCGGGCTTTCCGCCATGTGGATCGCCATACCAACGCCGTACTCCTCGCACATATCTCCAAGCTTCTTGGTTTCAAGCGCACCGCCGATGGTCAAAAGGTCGGGATGCACCACCGAAACCGCACGTGCCTTCATCAGCGGCTCAAAGTTCTTAGCAAGATAAATATCCTCACCCGTTGCAAGCGGAACGTTGCACTTCTCTGCGATCTGCTCGTAGTGCTTGGTCAGGTGCCAGGGTTGAATATCCTCAAGCCATGCGATGTTGTATTTCTCCAGACGCTTTGCAAACATGATGCAATCCTCGATGGAAACGTGACCGAAATGGTCGATGGCAAGCGGAATCTCATAGCCAACCACCTCACGCACCTGACGCACGTAATCCTCCAGATAATCCATGCCCTTCTCGGTAATATGAATACCCGTCGCATAGTGCGGAATGGTGAAGATCTCATAATTCTTTCCAAGCATCAGTTCACGGTCAATCGATCCGCTTTGATGTTGGATCGCCTTTGCAGAATACTTCTGCATATTTTCAAGCATACCGAGCGGTGCGCAAAGGCAACCCGGCTCGTCGTAAAGCAATTCAATTCCGAGATCCATCTTGACAATGGTAAATCCCATATCGATGCGCTTCTGAATGGCGCGCCCCATATCGGCACCCGTGTGCTTGCCGTCCACGTCGGTGTCACCGTAAACGCGGATCTTATCATGGAATTTGCCGCCGAGCATCTGCCACAGCGGTACACCCCAAGCCTTGCCCGCAAGGTCCCAGAGCGCGATCTCGATGCCCGAAACACCACCACCCTGACGGGAGGGACCGCCAAACTGCTTGATGCGGCGGAAAAGTTTATCAACGTTGCAAGGGTTTTCTCCGATAAGGCGGCTCTTGAGCATCAGCGCATAGGTCGCGCTCGACGCATCACGCACTTCCCCATAGCCAACCAAGCCCTGATTGGTGTAAATCTTGATCAACGGGCAGTGCTTGGGCGCACCGTTGATATTGCAAACGCGAATATCGGTGATCTTCAATTCGCTCGGAGATGAACAAACGTTCACGTTCTCCTGAATCATCTCGTTGGTATTTTTGATTTCCATTCTATGCTTATCCTTCCTTTGTTTCTTCAATATGAACGCACAACGTGCCGTCAAGTATGACGCGATCGGTCTGTGTCATGCCGTCACCCTCCAACCGAAAAACGGTAAGATTGCCGCTTGCCTCATTGGCAACCGCCAAAAGGCTTCCGTCGGGGGAAAGGCAGATATCTCGGGGAGATCTGCCGCCGCACGGACAATTGCCAATCAAGCGCAGTTGCTCGCCGTCGCGCACCTCAAACACACTGATGGTGTCCTCTCCGCGTTGCGAAACGTAAAGTCGCGTACCGTCCGGTGACAGACGGATAGCCGCCGCAAGATTGTGCGGGTAGGACACCCCGCACGAGGTGGTAGAGAGCAGGGTAAGCAACCCTTCTCGATACGCATAAATGCTAACCGATGAGTTTAGCTCGTTTGCCGCGTAAAGATACGCGCCGTCATGACTGAATACGATGTGCCGAACACCGCAACCGCGCGGAGCATCGCATTGGGACACAAAATTCAAGCTTCTGTCATAAATTCTGATCTGATCCAACCCGAGATCGGTGCAAAGCAGACAGCGACCGTCGGGCGACGGAATCACGCAATGCGTGTGCGGCGCATCCTGTCTGCCGGGCTTGCAATCGGGCAGAGGTTGGTGCGTAACCGTATTTTTTCCAACCCGCACAAGGTTGCCCGACAAATAATTGACCGTGTAGACGTCATCCTCACACACCGAGAGGTGGCACGGAACGATACCGTTGGTGGTCAGGGCATCCGACAGATCAACCTCACTGCCATAAGCATCACAGGCGACGTATGCACCGCTTCCGCCAAAGCCGTCGGGCGCACGCAGGATCACATGCAATCGATCACCGATCTTTTGGAAGTACATGGGGCGATCCATTGGTATGCCACCCGTGCGTGTCAGCTTGCCCTCATTGGATAGCGTGTAGCGAAAAACACCGCCGTCCGGGGTGCAGGATGCCGCGAAAAGCTCAAAGCGCGGTTTGGGTATCATTGGGATCTCCGTTTCTGGCAAGGTCGTATTCTTCAGACCAGTCAAGGTCGCGGTATTCCTCGCCGCGCGGATCGTTCTTGATCCAATCCATCAACAGATCCAACATCTCCTCGGTCCAGGTAGCGCGATCGATCTGCGCCGTGGTAAACTTATTCTGTGCGATCATTTCGAAACCGAAATCGTCTTTGACGTGTGTCTTTGCCGCCCCCTCAACCACCTCGGGAACCAAGTGCGCGGGAATAAACAGAACACCGCCGCCCGCACCAAAAACAATATCACCCGGCAGAACGGTCGCCTTACCGATGCGCGTGATGCTATTAAAATCCTTCATGATGAACTCACGAATGGGAGTGGGATCAATACCGCGGAAGTACACCTGAACGCCCTCATGTTGTACCATCTGCTCAACGTCGCGAATACCGCCCCAG
>JAZRGI010000035.1:0-3344 GCA_045644105.1 Eubacteriales bacterium
GACGATATTTACGTTGAAGATTTTGCACAAAGTCTGAAAATAAAATGTAAACTGTCAAAATAAAGATACCCTTTTCCTATCATAAAAGCAGCTCAATACGCCTCTTTTCAGAATCGCTTGAGCTGCTTTTGCTATGTAAAAAAGAGGAAATCCCACCACGAATGGAAGGATTTCCTCTTTTTATATGATTGATTCAATTACAAATCAATAGAGTCCTCTCTTAACGTAAGAGGTGTGCAGGATCTCATGTGCCTTATGGCTATTGGGAGCACCCAGGAACTCGTCATACAGCTTCTGAACCGCGAGGTTATCCTGAGATTTACGCAGAGTTTCGTTTGCGTCGTCGTTGTACAGAATAGCCGCACGAACTGCGCGCAGATCCATGTTCATACGAACGGATGCGGGCTGAATGGGCTGACCACCGCCGTTGACACAACCGCCGGGACATCCCATGATCTCGATGAACTGAACGTCAAGCTCACCGTTCTTAACCATGTTCAAGAGTTTCTTAGCCATACCCGTGCTGGAAGCAACTGCTACGTTAACAGTCAGGTCACCCAGCTTGTAGGATGCGGTCTTGATACCCTCTACGCCACGAACCTCGGTAAAGTCGAGCTTTTCAAGCTTCTTACCAAGAATCACTTCTGCGGCATAACGGAGAGCTGCCTCCATAACGCCACCGGTTGCACCGAAGATTGCGCCTGCGGAAGAACCAATTGCGAAAGGATCGTCAAACTTCGCATCTTCAAGAGCGCGGAAGTTGATACCTGCCTTCTTGATCATTCTGCCAACCTCGCGGGTGGTGATTGCATAATCAACGTCCGGAACGCCTGCTGCAGACTGACCGTCACGGCCAACCTCAAACTTCTTTGCGGTACAAGGAATTGCAGATACCATTACGATATCTTTAGGATCCCATCCCATCTTCTCGGCGTAGTAGGTCTTAACGATTGCGCCGAACATCTGCTGGGGAGACTTACAAGTGGAAAGATTCTCGGTATATTCCGGGAAATAGTGCTCGCAGTACTTGATCCATCCGGGAGAACAGGAAGTGATCATGGGCAGAGTGCCACTGTTCTGGATTCTGCCGAGCAACTCGTTTGCTTCCTCAACGATGGTAAGGTCTGCGGTGAGGTTCATGTCATATACGCCCTCAAAGCCGAGTGTCTTGAGTGCGGCAACCATCTTACCCTCGCAGTCGGTGCCGGGCTCGTAACCGAAGCACTCACCAATCTGCGCGCGTACGGAAGGTGCTGTGCATATAACAGTGTGCTTGGTGGGATCTGCCAGGGCAGCGAATACGCCGTCGGTATCATCTCTCTCGTAGAGTGCGCCAACGGGACAAGCAACGATACACTGACCGCAGTTGATGCAGGAGGTATCTGCCAGAGCCTGTCCGAATGCGGAGCCGATGTAGGTGTCAAATCCGCGGTTGTTTGCGCCGATAACACTGATCTCTTGTACCTTTGCACAAGTTGCTACGCAACGACGGCAAAGAATACACTTGTTGTTATCACGAATGATGGGAGTCTTGTCGTCGATCGCGTACTCGTTCTTCTCGCCAACAAACTTGGAGGAGGTTACACCGTATTCGCGGCAGAGAGCCTGCAACTCGCAGTTGGTGGAACGAACGCAAGACAGACAATCCTGATTGTGATTGGAGAGCAGCAACTCAAGATTCATCTTACGGGATGCCGTAATCTTGGGAGTGCTGGTCTTGATCTGCATACCCTCGGTACAGGGATATACGCAGGCGGTTACCATACGCCAGGGGCCAAGTGCGGGGCCACGCATTTCCGCGACCTCAACCAGACACAGACGGCAAGCACCGATCTCATTGATATCTTTCAGATAGCAGAGCGTAGGAATATCGATATGCGCTGCTTTTGCGGCTTCCAGAACCGTGGAACCCTTAGCGACCGAATAATCGACGCCGTTAATTTTTACATTTATCATATCCATTGTCCACAATTCCCCTTTCTTATTGCTTCGAAATTGCTTTGAACTTACAGGTAGGTACACATGCTCCGCACTTTACGCACTTCGTGGTATCAATTGCAAAGGATGCCAACTTATGACCGGGAGCCACGTAGTCGGTTCTTGCAATTGCCGATGCGGGACACTGCTTAGCACACATACCGCAACCAATACACTTGTCTGCGTCGATCGCAAACTGTACCAGCTTCTTGCACACGCCTGCGGGACACTTCTTGTCCACGATGTGTGCAACATACTCATCTCTGAAGTAACGCAAAGTCGAAAGAACGGGGTTGGGCGCCGTCTGTCCCAAGCCGCACAGAGATGCCGACTTGATGTAGTTGGAGAGTTCTTCCAATCTGTCAAGGTCTTCCATTTCGCCGTTACCCGAAATGATCTTATCGAGAATTTCAAGCAATCTCTTGGTACCTACACGGCAAGGCGTGCACTTACCGCAAGATTCATCAACGGTAAAGTCAAGGAAGAAGCGTGCGATGTCAACCATGCAGTTGTCTTCGTCGATAACGATCAATCCGCCCGATCCCATCATGGAACCGATCTCAAGCAGGTTGTCGTAATCGATAGGAGTATCGATGAGGTGTGCGGGGATACATCCGCCGGAAGGTCCACCGGTTTGAGCCGCCTTAAACTTCTTACCGCCGGGGATACCGCCACCGATCTCCTCGATGATCTGACGGAGAGTCGTTCCCATAGGAACCTCTACAAGACCGGTGTTCTTGATCTTACCTCCAAGCGCGAATACTTTAGTACCCTTGGACTTCTCGGTTCCAATAGAATTGAACCAATCTGCACCCTTGAGAATGATTTGAGGAATGTTTGCGTAGGTTTCAACGTTGTTCAGAACGGTAGGTCTGTCAAACAAGCCCTTTACCGCAGGGAACGGAGGACGGGGACGAGGCTCACCGCGCTTACCCTCGATAGAGGTCATCAAAGCGGTTTCCTCACCGCATACGAACGCGCCTGCGCCGAGACGAATACCAAGATCAAAGCTAAAATCGGAACCAAAAATGTTATTGCCGAGCAGACCGTATTCCTTTGCCTGATCGATAGCGATCTGCAAACGGTTAACAGCGATCGGGTACTCTGCACGAACGTAAACGTAACCCTGATTTGCACCGATTGCATAGCCGGCAATTGCCATAGCCTCGATCAGAGCATGGGGGTCACCCTCGAGAATGGAACGGTCCATAAACGCAGCCGCGTGCCCCTCATCTGCGTTACAACATACGTACTTCTGAACGTTGCCGCGGTTGCCCGAAGCAAACTTCCACTTCATACCCGTCGGGAATCCTGCACCGCCGCGTCCGCGAAGACCGGAATCCAGAATGGTCTGAATAACCTCATCG
>JAZRGI010000036.1:0-6532 GCA_045644105.1 Eubacteriales bacterium
GAGGCATTGGTATACCTTGATGAGAAAAAGGCAACCGTAAAGGCTTCCTGCTCCTGTGATAAGCTGATCAAGGCGATCGAGGATGCCGGATATAAGGCAGAAGAAAAAAATCAGTAAAAAACAAAAAGGAGCTTCTTCCAAACGGTGGAAAAAGCTCCTTTTCTTTTAGGTGGTAACGTCGGAAATTTCGGTTTTGCTCCATCCTGCTTTTTGATAATCTCCGTTTACAAAGTAAACCTTGCGCAAAAGAGAAGCGGTGACGGTACGAAAGTCCTCCGCGGCAGATTCCGAAAGCATTTCAAATCCGGTCAGAGCCGCCACCGTTATCATGGGCATTCCTTTGGAGAGGGTGTGCCAGGTGGTGTGAAGAAGACCAAACAGTTTTTCGTCCGTTACGGTGCGGTGGCAGACGTAAAGCTGCGTGTATCCAAGATCCCAGGGACAAAGCATACAGTCAAAGCCCGCATTTTTTATCGTAACGGCGGTTTCTACGGGTGTGTGCGTTGGTTTGTACTGCCAATCGGCAATCAAGAGTTTTTTGGAAAGATGCGTCAAAAAATAATCCTGTGCGTTTTGGGTTGGAGCATTGCAGGTGTATTTGTTCTGCGCGTCGTAGGAAGGATCGCGATACAGAAGCATATCTCCCCACATGATCGCTCTTCTTCCCTTTTCTAAAAGCTCATCCGACACCTCGTTGAAGAAATTGCAGAGGAAGGAAAGGTTCGCCTCCGTCGGATCAAATCGGTAAGCCTCGTCACATCCGATGTGAAAATAAGCGCCGTTGCCGCAAAGCTCGATCAGTTCGTTACGGATGCTTCGCAAAAGTCCTCTGACCTTATCCTTTTTCAGATCCCAACACCATCCGTCCTCACTGAAATAAGATTGCAGAGAGGGATTTTGATCCAGGACCACGTGCTTGCCGTGGATCACGCGGGATGCGCTTGCGTGTCCCCAATGGTTGAACATGGGAACAATCTCGATTCCAAGATCATTTGCCAACGATATAATAGGACGAATCTCATCTTTGGAAAAAGATGTTTTCCAACAAAGCTCCTTCATACAGTCATAGCGAAGCGTTCCCCAAAATTCCATGACGACGTGAGAAAAGCGCAGAGCGCCGCAAAGACGGATAAATCGCTCCACCTCCCAAAGCTCCATGCCCGGAAAAACGCAAAGATGGATCATGCGGTTGACAAAAAGAGGCGATTCCAAAATCTCACAACAATCTATGGAGCACAGAGTGTCATCTCCGCGGTCAACGATATAGATGCGGTCGATCAGTGTCATAAATCCAAGAATCAGGTCGCGTTCGCTTTTTGCCGAGATGCAGATGCCATCCTGCCCGATTGCGATCGAGTAAGAATAACCACCAAGCGGGATAGGCTCCGCCGATCCGATGCGAAAGATCAGATCATTTGTTTCTTCGGTCTGCAGAGAGGAAAGATGATGACAAAAACCATGCCACAATTCCAAAAAAATGCTTTTGCAAAGACAGGGGTGTGTCGTGGCAAACACCTCTTTTTGAAAAACAAAGCTTCCTTTTTTTTTGAGTGTGTTGAGGGGATGAAAGATCATGTTGTAATTCTCCTTACGTATTACTCAATTTCAAAATCAAACAGGCGCATTTCGTTACATCCGTGCGTTTGCAGGGGGATAAAGCGAAGGCTCTTTACCGACCAATCGACTCTGTGACGGACAAGGCGTTGATGATTGTCCTCCACCGTAAAGGAAAGGATGCTTCCGTCGGCTTTCTCTCCCTCGATGCGATAGCTTTTGATGAGTGTATTGGGAAGCTTGAATTTTGTTTGCACCAACGGATAGTTGCAGGGCATATTGTAGTATTTGCGGTTGAGATCACTGTCAAATACCAGACGGATGAGAGATACGTCGGTTTCCTTTTCAAAGCGGTATTCAAGCACGTCACCGCTCTGCCCGATCCACAGATTTTCCTCTCCGCGGTCATATCCGTTTCGGATGATCTCATGCGAGCAGTGAGCGGAAAGCGAAAGATCGGAAACCCTTCTCGTATGCCACGGCAGATAGCAATCGTCATCCATCAGTGTTTGTTGCAGGCGCTTGATATCGATATCTTCAACGCGACAGTCTTCTTTGATTGCCTGTGCCACCGCGGTGCCGAGCGCCTGTCCGAGAATAGCACAGGTCGCCATGACGCGGCTGGAAGAGAGAGCGGCGTGCGTAACACTGATATTTCTGCCTGCAAAAACGAGATTTTCCACACTTGCAGAGATCATACAACGCAATGGCAACCCCCACGGACAGGGAACGGGATGATATATGGTTGGGTGTCCCTTGTTATAATAAAATCCCTCCGGGAAGTGATCGTCCATCGACCAGCCGGCATAAGCAACCAGATCGGGAAAATGCTTGCCCGCCGCATTGACGTCGTTTTGTGTGACGACGTACTTTCCGACGTAGCGGCGACTTTCACGCTTGCCTGGCAAAAATCCGATCCACTCCAACTCCCAATTGTCAACGCCGTGGTCGCCGTGATTCTTCATGTGATCCCATACGCCGTAGCAGATCTTGAGCAATTCGTCACGGTAGAGGTCGGTGTCGTGCAGACAGTCGCCCTCGCCGCCAAGCTCGATCCACCAAAAGTTGTTTTCTTTGGTGTGATTTTTGTAAGGCAGATCGGCATCGGTTTTGTATTCATACGCCCACGAAGGGGGTGTGAAAGCGACCTTGTGGTCGGTTTCCCGAATCTGAAACAGGCAGCTCATGCCCATTGTCTTTTTGTCGGCAACGTCGGGAGGTATGGTTTCCGAAAAATCGGTTTTTGCTTCTCTGCCGTACATAAAAGCGGCACCCGTCAGGGGAGCGAGAATGGAATCTCCCGAACAATCGGCAAAATAGGATGCCGAAACAACGTGAAAGCTTTCGGCATTGGATTGCCATGCCTTGATGGAAAGGATACGATCGCCGTCCGTTACCGCGTCAAGACAGCTTGTGTTGAGCAGGAGTGTTAGGTTTTCTTCCGCCTTTGCCTTTTCGTAAAGAACACTATCCCAGATCGGATATTTGAGCGCGGGGTTCTGATAAAAGTTCTCCAAAAAGATCTCCTCAATAATACCGCCCTCTCGGTTGTTCTCTCCTTTGGCTCCGCCGATCCACATACGGATCTCACTTGATGCGTTTCCTCCGAGAACGGGACGGTCTTGTACCAGGACGACCTTGATGCCGTGACGTGCCGCCGCAATGGCGCAACAAAGTCCCGACATACCGCCGCCGACAACGCAAAGATCGGCTTGATAAGAAATGGTTTTCATAAGCGTTCTCCTTCCTCATACTTCAAAACGGCTCTTGCAAAGGCTCTGCCAAACGCCAACAGACGTTCGGGTTGGGTCTGATTGACAAGGCGAATATTTTCGCCGATAAAATCACTTCGTATCTGCATAGCCTTACTACCTTTGATAGATCACTTTTATTATAGCATAAAATGGGAAATTTTTCTATAAAAATTTAAAATACGCCCCTTCAGTATAACAAGAAAAACTCTGTTTTGAAACCAATTTTTAAGTCAAAAAGGTAGACTTTTCGGTCGGATTATAAAAACCGGTTGACAATCGAAGTGAATTTCTATATAATTAAAGAAAAACCCGGGAAAAGAGGACAGACAGATGGAAATGATGACCTATACGAAAACCGTACCGATCAAAAAAAATTATGACGTCATCGTTTGCGGCGGCGGTGTTGCCGGTGTTGCGGCGGCGGTCAGTGCGGCAAAACGCGGTTGCTCTACCCTGCTGTTGGAAAAAAGCAATCTTCTTGGCGGTCTTGGTACGCTTGGTCTGATCAATCTCTTCGTTCCCATGTGCAACGGAAGAGGCAAGCAGATCATCTTCGGTCTTGCCGAAAAGTGGCTTCGCATGAGCGCGGAGCTTTCCTGGGATACCATCCCCGAATCGTGGCGTGCGGGCGAGCCGAAAGAGCCTACCTCGGTTCGCTATATCCAACGCTACTCGCCCGCAATCTTTGCCTATCAGTTGACCGAGGAGATCACCAAAAGCGGCGTTGACATTCTCTACGATTGCATGGCGGTCGATCCCGTGATGGAGGGAAATATTTGCAAGGGTGTACTGACCGAAAGCAAGGGAGGCACCGCCTTTTACGGTTGCCGTATGTTGATCGATACGACCGGCGACTGTGACGTTTTGCGTCGCGGCGGCGTACCCGTGACTGCGGGAGAAAATTATTTTACCTTCGGTGTCAAAATGGTGACGCTGGATAGCTGCCGCAAGGCGATTGAGGAGCAGGATATTCGTTACGTCTACACGCATTTTGCCGGCGGAAACATCAATCTGTACGGCGACGGTCAACCCGAAGAGATGCCTCGTTGGTCGGGACTCTCTTCAGAAGAAGTGACCGACTATATCGTCAAAAACCATCTTCTCATTTTGGAAAAGTTGAAAAAGACCGATCGCAAGACACGCGAGATCGTAACCTCCCCCGGTATGCCGCAGTTCCGTACCACGGCGCATTTGCAGGCGGATTACTCACTCAAGGTTGGGGACGCCTACCGTCACTTTGACGATTCGATCTGCGCCATCAACGATTTTGATCACCGCGACCACCTCTTTGAAATTCCTCTGCGTTGTCTGACGCGCGCCGATTACCCCAACCTGATCACGGCGGGCAGAAGTGCCGACGGTACCGGCTACGGATGGGATCTGATCCGCGTCATTCCTCCCGCGATCCTCACCGGACAGGCGGCGGGCGAGGCGGTGGCGCTTGCCCTGCAGACAAGCCGCCGCGTTGCCGACGTGGATATTCGTTGCCTGCAGAAGCGTCTGGAGGGCGAGAACGTGATGATCCACTTCCCCGACGAATACGTGCCGGAAGACCGTACCGTTGTCATTCACGGTAAAAACGCCGCCGAGATCGAGGGCGGACATATCTGAACCGAATAAAAGAAACCCGAATTCTTGCAATTGCTTGCTTGAATTCGGGTTTTTTGTTTAAGTATTGATTCCCGCAAATTGGTTTTGGTAGAGTTTTGCATACTCTCCGCCAAGCGCGAGAAGTGTTTCATGGTCGCCCGATTCGGCAACGGTGCCGTCACGCAATACCACGATCACGTCTGCATCGCGAATGGTGGAAAGACGGTGTGCGATGATGAGCGAGGTGCGATTTTTCATAAGCGCGACCATTGCCTGTTGGATCTGCATTTCGGTACGGGTATCGACGTTGGAGGTCGCTTCATCAAGGATCAGAATTTTGGGATCTGCCAATACCGCACGGGCAATGGCAAGCAACTGTCTTTGTCCCTGCGAGAGGTTGGCTCCCGATTCGGTCAGTTGCGTATCGTATCCGTCCGGCAACCGATCGATAAATCGGTCTGCCTTTGCCGTTGACGCCGCCGCGCGCATCTGCTCGTCGGTTGCCTCGGGATGTCCGTACTTGATGTTGTTGCGGATGGTGTCGGAAAAGAGAACCGTGTCCTGCAAAACGATTGCGATCATACGTCGCAGATCCGATTTGGGAATCTTGGTAATGTCTACGCCGTCCACCGTAATTCTTCCTCCGTTCAACTCGTAAAAACGCGTTAACAGGTTGACAACGGTGGTCTTTCCCGATCCGGTTGCGCCGACAATGGCGATCTTTTGTCCCGATTTGACCGAGAGATTGAAATTCTTCAATACGCGTTTTTCGGGAAGGTATCCAAATTCGATATTTTCAAATTCCAGATTGCCGTTGATCGAGGAAAAATCGATGTTTTCCTTACCGTCGTCAACTTCGTCGGGGGTATCCATAATCTCAAAGATGCGCTCTGCCGCGGCAAGCGCCGTAAGAATGGAGGCATATTGATTGGCGATCATGTTGATGGGACGTGTGAATTTTTTGGAGTATTGGAGCATTGCCTGAATACTGCCTATAGTGATGCCGCTCTTGCCGGAAATCATCAACCAACCGCCGGTTGCGGCGATCATGACGTATTGCAGGTTTCCGATGAAGTTCATGATAGGCCCCATGATCGAACCCCATACGCGCGCACTGATGGCGCAACCGCGCAATCCCGCCGACGACTCGGAGAAGCGGTCGATCGACTCCGACTCCTTGCCGTAACAAACCACGGTTTTGTAGGACGTGACGGTTTCTTCGATCTGTCCGTTCATCTGTCCCAAGATCTTTTGTTGGCGCACGTAATACTTGCGCATGAACTTGCCAAGTTTTGAGGAAACGAAAATCGAAACGGGAATGGTGACGGTGGCGATCAAAGTCATCAAAGGACTGTAGTAAAGCATCATGCACAGCGCGCCGACAAGTGTCAGAACACAGGAGATGAGCGAGGTGACCGACTGCGAGATGGCGTTGGAAACGTTTTCGACGTCGTTGGTCATACGCGACATGATATCGCCGTGTCGATGTGAATCGGTGTAAGAAATGGGAAGTCGGGAGATCTTTCCAAACAGATCGTTTCGCATGGCGCGTACCGTCTGTTGTGAAAGCTTTGCGGCAAAAATCCCCTGAAAATAGGACAGGACTGCACTGACCGCAAACATGATTGCCATCA
>JAZRGI010000037.1:0-2484 GCA_045644105.1 Eubacteriales bacterium
ACTGATCGATGTATTTTGTCTTCAGAAAATACGTACCGCCATACAGTGCCTTCCAACGCGTGTTCCATGCGGGAGAGCCACCCCAATCGGTTGCAAGGTCGGGCGTACCGGCTTGCGCATACTTCATGGCGTTGAGGTATATTTTGAACAATCCGTTTCCGGTTGCGCCTACGTTAAAATAGTTGTAATAGCCGTTGTATGCCAGCAGTTGGCTCTCGGTAAAGCCGTCGGACGGTGCCAACACCTGATCGCCCTTGTCGTTGACCTGCGTTTTGTTAAGGTAAAAATCGTACAGCTTAGAACCGCAATTGCCGGAAATGATCGGGGAAGTACCGTAAATTCCTTGCTCCTGACGCACCTTGACGGCAAGAAATACCGGATTGACGTTCAACTCCTTGCCAAGCTCCGAAAAGTAGGCGGCATAGGTCTTGCCGTTTTCCAAAGTTGCCTTTTCCATAAAGGTTCCCGCCAATACCGATCCCACTGCGGAGGAGGGGATGTCGCTCGCTCCGGTCAAGGTATAAAACTGGAAAATATCGGTTTCGTTGAGAAAATTGCGCGGATCCATAAAATATTCCACCGCTTCAACCGATGCCTGATAGTAGCCCGAATCGTAGAGATTGCGATTGGTGGGATGGTGGTATGCACTGTAGGAATCGGCAGAATAGATCACGTTGACGTCGCCTTTCTCGGTTTCACGATCGATCACGTAATCCCACGTATAGCGCGAGTTGGTATCGGTAACCAACAACGGCTCAAACTGCCACGACGGGTGAAGCAAATGCAGTTCGGTCAACGATACGGCATAATCCTCTGGAAAGCCTTTTTCGATCAGGTCACGGTAATAGACCTCGGCATCCCCCGAGAAAAAACGCTCATATCCGCGCGAATTGATGACAAGTTGAAGAATGATAAATACGGTAAGCACGATCAGAAGAATCGCCGAAAGCAGCGAACCGGGTATTTTTTTGAGATACTGTTGCATAGGTGACTCCTTCCGATGGATTCTCGTTACGGAGAAAACCTCCGCAAGCGTGGGTATAAATCAGCATTATAATTATTATAACATATTTTTTGCGTTTTGGCGAGTATTTTCCAAAAAAATTATATAAAAGTTTTCAAAAAAAGAGGACTGCCTACAAATGTGTAAGCAGTCCTTCCGACCATGTCAGTTGTTCTGTTTTGCGGGTTCAAAGACGACACGGTTTTGGTCGGCACGTGCAAGAATGCTTTCTCCTGCGTGAATGCGGTTCTCCAAAAGCTCGGTGGAGAAGGCATCTTCTACAAGCCTTACAACGGCACGGCGCAAGGGACGCGCGCCGTATGCATCGTCAAAGCCTTCCTTTGCAAGCAATGCCGTGACCGAAGGATCAAATTCGATCTCCACGCCGATTGCGCGGATCCGCTCGCCAACGCTCTTCAACATCAATTCGGCAATCTTCTCAATGCTTTCGATTTCCAACCGATTGAAGATAATGATATCGTCAATACGGTTGATGAATTCGGGACGAAAGGTGTTTTTTAATGCTCCCATCATGCGCTCTTTTTGAGCGTCCGGCGCGTTTTTTGCCGATTCCGCGGTAAAACCAAGTGCGTTGGAAGCCTGCAAACGGTCGGCACCGACGTTTGACGTCAGGATAATCACCGTGTTTCTGAAATCGACGTGCCGTCCCTGCGAGTCGGTCAGAATACCATCTTCCAATACCTGCAACAAAATGTTGAAAACGTCGGGGTGCGCCTTTTCGATCTCGTCAAATAGAATGACCGAATAGGGCTTGCGACGGATGCGCTCGGTAAGTTGTCCTCCGTCCTCAAAGCCAACGTAGCCGGGCGGCGAGCCGATCAACTTGGAAACACTGTGCTTTTCCATATATTCTGACATATCGACACGGATCATCGCATTTGCATCACCAAACATCACTTCGGCAAGCGCCTTGGCAAGCTCGGTCTTTCCGATACCGGTAGGACCCATGAATATAAACGAACCAACCGGGCGTCGGGGATCTTTCAATCCCATTCTGCCGCGACGGATCGCGCGCGACACCGCCTCGACGGCATCGTCCTGTCCAATTACGCGGGCTTTCAGAAGGGCATCAAGTCGTAGCAATTTTTCGCTCTCTTCCTCCAAAAGTCGGTTTACCGGAATACCTGTCCACTGAGTTACCACGTCGGCAACGTTTTCGGCACGCACCTCAACCGAATCGGAGTCGCATCCTTGTTCCCATGCTTTCTTCTTTTCGTCAAACGAAAGCTTCAGACGTTGCTCCTCATCGCGAAGCGCCGCCGCGCGCTCAAACTCCTGGGCAACGATCGCCTCTTCCTTTTCTTTGGAGATCGACGAAAGCTTTTCCTCGATCTCTTTGAGATCGGGTGGGGAAGTGTGAGAAAGGATGCGGAGCCGCGATGCCGCTTCATCGATCAGATCGATCGCCTTATCGGGTAAGAAACGGTCGGCAATATAGCGAGTTGAAAGTTGAACGGCGG
>JAZRGI010000038.1:0-4181 GCA_045644105.1 Eubacteriales bacterium
TATTTGTTCCTATCCCTTCGAAAGATGTAAATGTGATTTTTTGCTTATTTATATTTAGCAAGAATCGAATCGACGCCAACTACCCTTAGTAAGACAATAGTAGGCCCCAACACGTTGGCACACAGAACGACATGGCTACGATCCGACTTAAAGGGATCGGGCGATATCATTGATGCGATCTCTCAAAAGTTGAACGTTCCGATTGGAAGCACTTCTCCCGACGGAAAGTATTCCATTGAGGCGACGCGTTGTATCGGCGCGTGCGGTCTGGCTCCCGTTCTTACCGTTAACGGTGAGGTTTACGGAAGACTGACGGTAGATGACGTCGATTCGATTCTTGCTAAATATAAATAAGCAAAAAATCACATTTACATCTTTCGAAGGGATAGGAACAAATAAATGAAAATCGGTACAATCAAAGATCTGTTGGATGCCGAGATTATCTGTGGAGCGGACTCGCTGGATCGCGACGTATACTCGGCTTGCGGAAGCGATATGATGAGCGACGTTCTCGCATACGTTAAGGATCAGGCGGTATTACTGACAGGGCTCGTTAACACACAGGTGGTCAGAACGGCCGAAATGATGGATATGGTATGCATTGTATTCGTTCGTTCCAAATGCCCGACCGATGAGATGGTGGCACTTGCGCGCGAGAGCGGAATGGTGCTGATGAAAACCCGCAAAAGAATGTACGAAGCCTGTGGCAAGCTGTATGCCGGCGGCCTGGGCGGAAACGGGGAAATAAAATGAGCGAAGCGGTAAGATTTCATTTTCAGGTGGACGGAGAAGATTTTACCTCTGCAGGTCAGGCATCGGTTCAGGTCAAGAAAAGCTTGCGACAACTTGGCATCGCACCCGAGATCATCCGAAAGGTTTCCATCGCTATGTACGAGGGCGAGATCAATATGGTGATCCATGCGGGCGGAGGCGAGGCAAGTGTTCTGATCTATGAGGATCGCATTGAGATTGTTCTCGATGACAACGGTCCCGGAATCCCGAACATCGAGCTTGCTATGCAGGAAGGCTTTTCTACGGCACCGGATAACATTCGTTCGCTTGGTTTTGGCGCCGGAATGGGACTGCCGAACATGAAGCGTTATTCGGATGATATGAAAATCGATTCGGAGCTTGGAAAGGGCACACGGATCTTGATGACTGTCAAGCTCTAATCGTTTCTCCAAAAAGAACAGAGTCGGAGGTTTGGTATGAACATATACGAACATTCGGTTTCATTGGACGTTACAAGATGTACGGGATGTACCACGTGTCTGAAGCACTGTCCAACCGAGGCGATCCGTATTCATCAAGGTCACGCTCAGATCGATCCGAATCGTTGCATTGATTGCGGTATCTGTATTCGTAATTGCTCCAACAATGCAAAAAAAGCAACCTATAGCAAGCTGGATGCCGTCATGAAATACAAATGGAAGGTCGCACTTCCGGCACCGACGTTGTACGGGCAGTTTGAGGCACTGGATGACGTAGACTACGTTCTGCAGGGCTTACTCGATATTGGCTTTGACGACGTGGTGGAGGTTTCACAGGCTGCGGAGCTGGTTTCGGCATATACACGTCTTTATCTGAAAAACGAGAGCGTTACCAAGCCGGTCATCAGTTCGGCGTGTCCCGTGGTGTTGCGCCTGATCTCATTGCGATATCCCGGATTGCGCGATAATATCATGCAGCTGCTTCCTCCGATGGAGATCGCGGCAAAGATGGCGCGCGAGAAGGCAAAACGCAATCATCCGGAGCTTCGCGACGAGGATATTTGTATTTGCTTCATTTCGCCGTGTCCGGCAAAGGTCAGTTATATCAGAAATGGGTTCGGTGAGTATCAGAGCGAGATCGACGAGGTCGTTTCGGTCAGTGACGTCTATTTTAATCTGATCAACGTGATGTGCCGCGAGTCGACACCGGTTCCGTACTCCCGTTCGGGAATGATCGGAATCAGTTGGGCAACGTCGGGAGGAGAGGCGTCTGCTATCTTCAACGACAAATATCTTGCGGCGGACGGTATTGAGAACGTCAATCGCGTCCTGGATCAGTTGGATAACGGAAATATTTCCACGCTTGAGTTCGTTGAATTGAATGCCTGTCCCGGCGGTTGTGTCGGAGGTGTTATGGCGGTGGAAAATCCTTTCGTTGCAAAGGCGCGTTTGCAAACCTTGCGGCGCTATCTGCCTGTTTCGCAAAACTTTTTGCCGGACGACGAAAAGGACTACATACCCGAACGGTATTTCTTTGAAGAAATGCCGGCTTACCGTCCGATCCAACGTTTGAGTGAGAATTTCAGTGAGTCCTTGCGGATGATGGCTGATATTCAAAAGATCCGAGAGGATCTTCCGGGAATTGACTGCGGTGCTTGCGGTGCGCCGACCTGCCGTGCCTTTGCCGAAGATATTGTTCGCGGCAATGCCGATCGAAGCGGTTGCATTGTGGAGAAAAGCCGATTGCTGGATCAACGATTACAGGAAAGGGGAGCAGAGGAAGTATGACGGTTGCAAATATTGCCGAAAGCCTATCCTTGACACCGATTGCGGTGCCCGAGGCTAACCGAGAGTGTTCGGGGGCTTACGTCGGAGATCTGCTCAGTTGGGTGATGGGACGAGCCAAAAGCGGCGATGTCTGGGTCACTATTATGTCAAATATCAATATTATTGCGGTCGCATCGCTTGCAGACGTTGCGTGCATCGTCCTGGCGGAGGGGGTAGAGCTTGACGAAACGGTCAGGTCAACCGCTCTTGCAAAGGGGGTCAACGTCTATCAATCCGAGAAAACCGCATATGAGCTTGCCGCACTCTTGGCAGGCATTCTGAAATGAACCGCTATTATTACGATTTCCATATTCATTCCTGCCTTTCCCCCTGCGCCGATAACGACATGACTCCCAACAACATTGCGGGCATGGCGGTGCTGGCGGGGTTGCAGATGGTTGCTCTCACCGACCACAACTCCTGTCGAAACTGTCCCGCGTTTTTTGCGGCGGCAAAGAAGCAGGGAATTATCCCGATTGCGGGCATGGAGTTGACGACGGCAGAGGATATCCACGTTGTATGCTTGTTTGAATGCTTGACCGATGCGTTGGCGTTCAACGACGAAGTGGACGGGCTGCGCATCCGCTTTCCAAATCGTGTGGATATTTTCGGGGATCAGTTTCTGGTGGACGAGAACGATGAGATCATCGGCTCGGAACCGGATTTGCTATCCAACGCAACCGAAATCCGCATCGACGAGGTCCCGTCGCTTGTCAGGAAGCATCACGGTATCTGCTATCCGGCACACGTGGATAGGGAAGCAAACGGTATTATTTCAACACTTGGAGCATTTCCGGAGGATCTGCCGTTTACTATGGCAGAGCTTCACGACGGAGAAAAATCGGAGGAGTACCGCGATCGGTATCCGATCCTGCGGGAAAAGCGCTTTTTGATCGGCTCCGACGCGCATTATCTTTGGGATATCCGAGATAAGGCGAGTTACTTTGAGCTGGAGGACGAACCCTACAGCACAGACTTTGTCCGGAAACAACTGTTCCGGTTTTTAGGAGGGGAAGACGCTTGAAGGAATTATCCTTGAACGTTTTGGATATTGCCGAAAACTCGGTCAAGGCACGCGCTACGTTGATTTGTATTGCGATAGAGGAGATCGGGGATAGCTTGACGTTGACCGTTTCCGATAACGGATGCGGAATGCGGGAGGAAATTTTACGCGGTGTGATCGATCCGTTTTACACGACGAGAACCACGCGCAAGGTCGGTATGGGCATACCGCTTCTGAAATTGGCGGCAGAGCAAACGGGAGGACAGGTCAGCATTACCTCAAGACATGAATCCGAGTATCCGGACGATCATGGTACAGAGGTGATCGCAACTTTTAATAAAAGTCACATCGACTTCACCCCGATGGGGGATATTATTTCCACACTGACAACCCTGATTCAGGGAAGTCCGCAAATTGATTTTGAATTTCTTCACAGTTCAGATAGATTTCGCGTCATGCTCGACACAAGACAGCTACGCGAGATTCTCGGTGAGGAAATCCCTCTGAGCAGTCCGGAAATACTCGTATGGATTGCACAGTATTTGGGAGAGCAGTACGCAAATTTATCTAGTCATTTATTAAATGAAGAATAATGAAGAAGGAAAGGATTTGAAAACTATGAAATCTTTGGCAGAGCTTGC
>JAZRGI010000039.1:0-3700 GCA_045644105.1 Eubacteriales bacterium
AGACAAAACAAGAAGTAATTAAATAAAAAAGAAGAAAACAACGCATTCCCTGCCTTGTTCTCTTCTTTTTTTGTTTATCAGTTCCCTTTTTTCTTTGGAAACAGATCCGAAAGAATGTTCTTTTTGTTTAATTCAAATAACGCACTCATCATCATTTGAATGGTTTTTCGGACGTGTGGGTCGAGATTTGTGTTTTTTTGGAACAATTTGCTTTTGGAATTGGTAATCAGATCGGTAAGAGTTTGCGCGTCGTCAACCGATAAGGCACTGTATAGCGCCTCGGTAAATTGCTCGCGTTGCTCGGGTGTCATCTGCTTTACCCATTCATTTAAGGTGCGGTCTATATGCTTGCAACCGCCGGTGACCGCCTTCAGGTGTACAAAACTTTTGCCCATGACGTTCCAAGACAAACCATCGTGTTGGAACAACCCCACCTGTCGGCTTTTGACTACCGTATAGTTCTCATCGTGTTCCAAAAGCATACCGACAACCGACGTCTGCGGTACGAGAGAGCGAATGATCGGTCTTAACCGAATATAATCGGGATTCTGAAGCATACCGCTTCCAAAACCGGGGCCATCGTTGCTCCATACCTGCAACAAACGATCCTTTGCCTCGTTTTTGCAATGCACAGCGGCAAAAACCGCAAGATTTCCGCCCTTGCTATGCCCTGTCAGATAGATTTTTCCGTCAAAGGCGTTGGCGATCTTATCGAGGTATTCGGCGGCTTTTTGTTGCGCGGGAACCACCGACAAAAAACTCATGTTGAAATTTTCTTTCCAACCGATAATGGTGTCGTCGGTGCCGCGATAGGCTATGACGGCAGTGTGCGGATCGATCAGAAACGTGGTTGCGGAAAACTGCATTTCCTCTTCCACGTCAATGATGTTGACCTGCGATTTGAGTTCTACACTGCGAAATCTGCGCGTGTCTTTGGCAACTTGCAAAAGCTTGATGATGTCCTTTGGAACGATCAAACCGAGAGAGATCTTCTTGGTGTCGGGGTTTTGGGAAAAGAACGCATTCGCAGCGGCTCTGATGGGAATGCCAACCTCTCCAAACTGCTCCGGGACGATTCCAATCAGGTCGACGTAGGAGAGCATGGAGAAGATCAGACTGTCAACCTCGTTCAAAGACGATTCGGCAAAGGTCATATCGCCGCGCCAATTCAAATAATCAAACAGAGTTCCCATAAAACGGGATCACCCCTCCTTTGATAAATTAACAACCGTGATAAAGCCGTTTGCTTTCGTAGCAAGGCTCACAAGTTAAATGTACACCCAACTTTTTCATGGTATGCTCGTCGTTTTCGGCAAGAATTACGGACGAATGCATCTCGCATTTTCTCAAGTTCGGCAACTGTGCCTGCGCTTTTGCTGCGATGGGATCGTTTACCGCGCAGATCGACAAGGCGATCAACAATTCGTTCGGATGCAATCTGGGGTTTTTGCTTCCAAGCGTTCCAACCTTCAGATTGGTGATCGGCTCCAGAATTTCGGGTGAGATCAAATCGATACGGTCGTCGATATTCGCAAGCATTTTCAAGGCATTGAGAAGCGCCGCGGAAGTTGCACCGAGCAGACGTGAAGTCTTTCCCGTGACAATTCTGCCGTCGGCAAGCTCTATGGCAACGGCGGGCTTTCCTGTTATTTCGGCTTTCTTGCGTGCTACCTCGGCTACTTGACGGTAATCAACATCGATTCCTGCCGATTTCATGATCAGTTTTAGCTTTTCGACGTCACGCGCGTCACCGCTTCCCTTTCTTTGGTTGGAAAGCGCGGTGTAATAACGTCTGACGATCTCCATTTTTGCGGCGGCACAAACCGCGTCGTCGTCAACGATGCAGTTTCCTGCCATGTTAACGCCCATGTCTGTGGGAGATTTGTATGGCGAAGCGCCGTAAATGTGACAGAACATCGCGTTCAAAACCGGAAAGATCTCAACGTCACGGTTGTAGTTGACGGTGGTTTTTCCGTATGCTTCCAGATGGAAGGGATCGATCATGTTCATGTCGTTCAGATCTGCGGTTGCCGCCTCGTAAGCGATGTTTACGGGGTGCTTCAAGGGCAGATTCCAGATCGGGAAGGTTTCAAACTTTGCATAGCCCGATTGTACGCCTCTCTTGTGATCGTGATACAATTGGCTAAGACAAGCCGCCATTTTTCCGCTTCCGGGACCGGGGCCTGTAACAACGACAAGAGAACGTGTGGTTTCGATATATTCGTTCTTTCCGTATCCCTCGTCACTGACGATGAAGTCGATGTCGGAGGGATATCCGGGAATACTGTAGTGACGGTAGACCTTTACGCCGAGCGATTCCAAACGTGTCTGGAATTTGATTGCGGCGGGTTGATCGTGCCATCTGGTCAATACAACACTTCCGACAAAGAGTCCGAAGCTACGGAACGCATCGATCAGACGCAGTGTATCAAGATCGTACGTGATGCCAAGATCGCCGCGTACCTTGTTCTTTTCGATATCGTTTGCGTTGATCGCGATGACGACCTCTGCCTGATCCTTGAGTTGGATTAACATACGGATCTTACTGTCGGGCGCAAAGCCGGGTAAAACGCGCGCGGCGTGGTAGTCGTCAAACAACTTTCCGCCGAACTCCAGATAAAGCTTGCCGCCAAACTGTGCGATTCGATCTCGGATATGCTCCGATTGCATTGCAATATATTTTTCGTTGTCAAAACCCTGTTTATACATTTGAGTCTTCCCTTTCTTTATTGCTCAAGACGATAGAGTCCGTCGGCGTTGCTATAGATGCGGGTATTATAAAAGGCGGTCATGGCATGGACGAGATGCTCGGCATCGTCAACCCCCGCGGTTTCGTAGGAGGAATGCATTGCGAGTTGCGCCATGCCGATATCAACCGTTACCAAAGGAACAAGTGTATTGGAGATACTGCCGAGCGTAGAACCGCCGGGCAGATCACTGCGGTTGGAATACTGTTGCGTGGGGACGTTGGCGCGACGGCAGATTTCCGAAAACAATGCGTAGGAAATCGCGTCCGTGGTATATTTTTGTGATGCATTGGATTTGATCACCACGCCACCGTTGATGACGGGGGCATTCCATGCGTCGCTCAATTCGGGATGATTCGGATGCTTTGCGTGGGCGTTGTCTGCCGAAACCATCATAGAGGATGCCAGAAGTTGTTGCTTGTTGACTCCGCAGACGTTGCAGATGCGATCGAGTGTGTCGGAAAGAAATACCGATCCCGCACCCTGCTTGGTGGCGCTTCCTGTTTCCTCGTTGTCTGCCGCGTAATAAACGGTGACGGTGTCCTCGGCGGGTTCTGCGGACAGAAAACCTTCCAGACTTCCCCATGCGCACATCAGGTTGTCGATACGGGGCGCAGAGAAGAATTCCATATTGCCTCCCCAAACCGATCCCTCCGTACGGCAAACCACAAACAGATCCATGCTTGCGATGGACTCCTCGGAGCAACCAAGCTTGTCTGCAATCAGCTTTTTCAACGAGTTGCCGTCGTCGTTCTTTTGAGAGAACAGGGGCAAGAGATCAATTGCGGGATTATAAGAGTAACCACTGTTGACGGTACGGTTCAAGTGGATCGCTACGTTTGGAATCAAAACGAGATCATGTTCAATTTTTACAGTTTTTGCCGAGAAATTGCCGTTTTCGTTCAACACAACACGCCCTGCGAGCGATAGCGGGCGGTCAAGCCAGGTGGAAA
>JAZRGI010000040.1:0-3907 GCA_045644105.1 Eubacteriales bacterium
CTCACAATAAATCAGATCCCAGTTCCAACGTCCCTCTGCCTCGTTCCAACCCAACGGAACGCCTCGGCCGTGGTCGTCCACCATAATACTCTGATCACGAAAAGCAGTCACTACGATCTCGTTGCCATGCCCCTCACGCGCCTCGTCAACCGAGTTGGAAAGGATCTCGAAGAAGGAGTGCTCGCATCCCTCCAAACCGTCCGAGCCAAAGATAACGGCAGGACGCTTACGCACACGGTCGGCACCCTTCAGTGCCTTGATGCTTTGGTTATCGTATTGCTGCTTTGCTGTATTTTTTGTTGCCATTCAAGAGAATCCTTTCTAAATAATCAACCCTCGGTTGCTTTGCAAAGATCTGCCCAAACAAACGCATCTCCTACGGCGCGTTCCAACTCGTCGCAGTCAAGTGCCACGGCACTGTTGGCACTGCCGGCGGCAGGATAGACGCGATCAAAGCGGCGCAGGGAAAGATCCAGATATCCACAGACCCCCTGCGGCAACGCAAAAGGACAAACGCCTCCAATAGCGTGTCCGGTGGATGCCAACGCATCCTCCGCGCTCATCATACGCGCTTTAAAGCCAAGCTCCGCCTTGAATTTCGCATTGTCGATCTTTCTATCCCCCGACGTGACGATCATAACGCACGCGCCGTCCTTTCCGTAAAAGGTCAACGATTTTGCAATGCGTTGCGGCTCTGTTCCGATCGCCGCCGCGGCAAGCTCCACGGTCGCGCTTGAGCATTCAAACTCCATCAAACGCCCGTCAAGCGCAAATTGTTTCAGATATTCGCGTACCGTTTCAACAGACATAATGCTTCTTCCTCGGTCTTATTTATCATTTTCAAGAAATATAACAATATTATTATAACAGAAAACAGACGTTTTGAAAAGGGGGTTTTCCAAAAATCTTGCCGTGAATGACAAAAAAACACGGGAGTCGACAGTTGTCGACTCCCGTATTTCATCTGAACACAACTACAAATTACTTGTACTTGCGCTTTCTGGCTGCTTCAGACTTCTTCTTGCGCTTCACGCTCGGCTTCTCATAGTGCTCTCTCTTGCGAAGCTCGGTGAGGACGCCGGAACGGGCGGTTGCACGCTTAAAGCGACGAAGAGCGCTGTCCAAAGACTCGCCTTCCTTGACTCTGATTTCTGCCATTGAATATCCCTCCCTCCACCGGTAAACAAGAGATAATATGTCGGAATGTTTCCCTAAACAAAATTATCTTTCCAAATTATACACGATTTTTATCGATATGTCAAGTGTTTTTTCTGATTTTTTTCGTTATTTTTAATTATTTTTCAAAAAGATGGCTTTCATTCATAGATCTTGGGGGATTTTGCACAAGCTTTTCAAAGATCATATCGATATCCTCAAGCGTTTCGGCTTGCATCACGGACGCGCGTGCCGATGCCGCTCCACGAACGCCGTGCAAATACCACGCCATATGCTTTCTGGATTCGGCGATCCCCGTGCGCTCGCCCTTTTGCGTAACCAAATCCTCGGCGTGCTTCCGTGCTACCGCAAGGCGCTCGTCGATCGTGGGGGGCGTATATTGCTTACCCTCCAGTACCGCGCGGATCTCGGAAAAGATCCACGGATTGCCCTGTGCGCCCCGTGCGATCATCACGCCGTCACAACCGGTTTCGGAAAGCATCCGAAGCGCATCGTCGGCAGAAAAAACATCGCCGTTTCCAACCACGGGAACCGCTACCGCCTCCTTGACCTGTCGGATGATCTCCCAATCGGCGCTCGGTGCATACATCTGCTCGCGGGTTCTGCCGTGAACGCAGATCATCGATGCCCCTGCCGCCTCCAAACGTTTGGCAAGCTCGACGGCATTGCGACTGTTTCGATCCCACCCTGCACGGATCTTGACCGTGATCGGCAATTTGACCGCGTCTGTCATCGTGCGAATGATGCGTTCGGCAAGCAACGGATCCTTCATCAAGGCAGAGCCTTCTCCGTTTGCCACGATCTTTGTCATGGGACATCCCATATTGACATCGATCGCCACGGGCGGAATTTCACCGCACGCACCGCGATATTCTCCGCTTTCCAGAAGCCGCGCCGCCTCCGCCATAAAATCGGGTTCGGCACCAAAAAGCTGAACCGCCATCGGCGCCTCGTCACGCATCACCGCCGCCAGGGGCGCAGTTCTCACACGCGCGTCGGTGACGGGACGGGTAGAGCGTTGCTCATAGCAAAGTGCCTTTGCCGACACCATTTCACTGGTCGTATACTCGGCTCCAAAGTGCCGTGCCAGGCGGCGAAACGTGCGGTCGCTTACTCCCGCCAGAGGAGCCAAAAACAACCCGTGCAACAGTTCTATATCGGCAATCTTCATCCTTGCATCATCCTTTACTCTTTTTTCGGTCTTTATTGTAACACAGACCGAGAAAAAAGTCAAGTTAAAAAACGCAAAGAAACGCTACTGTTGCGCCGCTTCAGGCTCGCAGAAGCTTTTGGCGGCGGCAGACAGACTGTAATTTTTGACTCCGATGCGGATCGCCTCCCATTGTTCAGCCGTACCGCCATAGTTGATTTTCGTCAGATACACGCAACTGTAAAACGCCATGTCCTCTATTTTTGTGGTGGTCGCGCGAATGCGGGCAACACTGCCCGTCCGTTTGGCGGGATAAAGAATGAGCGTCGATTCATCCGCCGTATAAAGCACACCGTCTACGTCACGGTAATTCGGATTGCCCGCGCTCACCGACACATAGACCAAATTCGGACAATCGGCAAAGGCAAGACCGCCGATTTCGGAAATCGATGCGGGAAGTTGAAGCATGGTGACCGTTGTGCACTGATACAACGCCATTGCCGCCACCGCAACCACGCGGTCGCCGTTCGGTGCGTATTCGGGAATGATGACACAGGAATCGCGACACTCGCCGATCCCCGCCAAAACGCAGGTTCCGTCACCGTTGGAAATAAAGCGCAAGCCCTTTCCCGACGGGTTGGATTCGATCTCGCCGTTTTGATTCGGCAACCGATCCGCAGATACCGTTTCCGTGCTTACCGTATTCTGCTCCTCTCGATAAATGTCGTCCTCTATGTACCGACTGCAAACCATCGCGATTGCGATCGCCAATGCCACGGCAAAAAACGCACTGAACACGATCAACGAAACTTGTGGGCGAAATCTCATGGGCTTGTCCTTTCTTTTTTCTTTTATTATGACATAAAATCGCCTCACCGTCAATAAAAACCGTTCCCGACATAGCGACACAAATCCACTTCTGATGACCGACAAGAAGCCGTTCCGTGGCGGTAAACAACGAAAAAAAACGAATTGCGATCGGTTTTGCGAAAAATTCACAAAAAAAGAAGCTCGTTACGACCTTCAAAAAGCAAAAAATGAAAGGCATTCTATGAAAAAAGCAAAAAAAGTAAGCAAAAACTATTGCATCTTCCATAAAAATAGAATATAATATAGATGTAATATAGAACAGGAGCATACTGCCGATGAATGCAATGGAATGGATAGAGTTGATACGTACACGAAGCTGCACGGTTGTGGGGCTTGGAAAATCCAATCTTCCCCTCATCAATTTTTTGCTTTCAAAAGGGGCATCCGTCGTCGCCCGCGATCAAAAAACACGCGATGAGCTTGGCACGCTCTGCAACACTCTGGAAGCATCGGGTGTCAAACTGATTACGGGAAAAGGCTACCTTGATTCGATCGACGAGGATATCATTTTCCGTTCCCCCGGTCTGCGCCCCGATCATCCCGCCTTCGTATCGGCATGCAAACGAGGCGCTCTCCTGACCTCGGAAATGGAGCTTTTTTTGGAGCTTTGTCCCGCCACCGTCATCGGCATTACCGGAAGCGACGGAAAAACGACAACCACCACCGTTACGGGACTTCTGTTGGAGGCGGCTTGCAAAAGAAACCGAAAGG
>JAZRGI010000041.1:0-2892 GCA_045644105.1 Eubacteriales bacterium
GCCCGTTTACTCGGTAGAACCCAAAATTGACGGTCTTTCGGTATCTCTTCGCTATGAAAACGGCGTTTTTGCGCAGGGTGCTACCCGTGGAGACGGCTTTGTGGGGGAGGACGTTACGCAGAATTTGCGCACGGTCTTCTCGCTTCCCATGCAGTTGAACGAGCCGTTGACACTGACGGTGCGAGCCGAGGTCTATATGCCAAGAAGTGTTTTTGAACGTCTCAACCGCAAGCGCGAGGAGCAGGGACAAGCATTGCTTGCCAACCCCAGAAACGCGGCGGCAGGCTCCTTGCGGCAGTTGGATCCAAAGGTCGCAGCAGAGCGGTCGTTGGATCTGTTCGTCTTTAATTTTCAAGAGGGAAGCCTGTATGCGGACGGACACGAGCCTGTCTCGCATACCGAAACGTTGGAGCGCTTGAGGGCACTCGGATTCCCTGTTTTGGTAAATTATGCGTGTGTCGCGAGCGGTGACGAAATTGTCGCTCATATAGAAAATCTCGGCAAAATGCGCGATGATCTCGCCTACGACATTGACGGAGTTGTTGTGAAAATTGACAATCTTTCGGACCGTCGCCGTCTTGGAGAGGGCACCAACACCCCAAAATGGGCGGTTGCTTATAAATTTCCGCCCGAACAAAAGCAAACCAAGTTGGAGGACGTGACGGTTGCGGTCGGCAGAACCGGTGTTCTGACGCCGACGGCGGTTCTGGCTCCGGTACGGCTTGCGGGAACCACTGTTTCGCGGGCAACGCTTCATAATCTGGAATTCATTCGCGAGCGCGATATTCGCATCGGTGACGTCGTTACCGTACAAAAGGCGGGCGACATTATCCCCGAGGTGGTTCGTTCGCATCGAGAGCTTCGCGGAGCCGGTACGGTTGAGTTCTGTATGCCAACGCATTGCCCCTCTTGCGGAGAGCCGGTCTTTTACGATGCCGACGAGGGTGCCGCCACACGCTGCACCAATAGCCTGTGTCCTGCGCAACTCTCGCGCGGAATCGAGCATTTTGCCTCCAAAGACGCCATGAATATCGACGGACTTGGGCCGCAGATCGTTGACGCGTTGTTGAAAAACAAGTTGATTGCCGATGCGGCGGATCTCTATTCGCTTACGGCGGAGCAGATTGCGGGAATGGATCGTATGGGCGAAAAATCGGCGCAAAATCTGATGGATGCCATCGAACGTTCCAAATCGGCAGGGCTTGAGAGATTGATCTATGCGTTGGGAATCCGCAACGTTGGTGAGGTGGCGGCAACGGCGCTCTCAAAGCAGTTCGGTTCGCTTGACCGCTTGCAGACGGCGGGCGTTGAGGAGCTTTGTGCCATTGAAGATTTCGGTCAGATTACCGCTACGTGCGTTGTCAATTTCTTCTCTCATCCCCAAAATCAGGATCTTTGCAGACGCTTGAGCGAGGCAGGCGTACTGACGCTATCCACCGCAAAGCCCACCGACGATCTTTTCCTGGGCTTGACCTTTGTGCTTACCGGAACGCTTCCCACCATGACGCGTGACGAGGCAGGTGAAATGATCAAGGCGGCGGGAGGTAAGGTGTCGGGATCGGTTTCGGCGAAGACGTCGTTTGTGGTTGCGGGCGATGCGGCAGGCTCCAAGCTGACCAAGGCGAGAGCGCTTGGCGTGCGCGTCATAGATGAGGAAACACTCGTACGAATGATTCGCGAGCGCAGTCCGGAAGGTTAATTTCGGACGGAAGATAGCCTTATAAATCATAAAAACGGAGATTTCAAACAACTGATGTTTGGAATCTCCGTTTTGTGTTACGTTTGTGATTGAGGGCGAATGCACCGGAGCTTGGCAAGATAAGCTTCCCGATGAAGCGAGGCGATGGCTTCTCTGTGATGGGCGCCGCTTTTTGTCTTTGGAAGTGCTTCGGCAGAGATCAAATGCATGGAGATCTGCTTGCGCGGCGGGAGTTGCGCGTTGACCGATGCAATTGCCTTTTTCAGGGTATACTCCAGGTGATCGGGTGTCTGATCGACGTAATCCAACTGTCGGATCGTTTTATAGTCGGGACAGAGGATCGCTACGATGTCGATTCCATTGCCGTCGGGACGGGGATAACCGACCACGGTTACGTCCTCGACAATTCCGGTTTCACGAAGCAAGCGCTCCTGCTCCTCCGGGTAGATCCGGGTTCCGTCGGGCAGTTGAATGGCGTTGCTTTTTCTACCGACGATATACAAAAAGCCTTTTTCATCAAGATATCCGAGATCGCCCGTATAAAACCAACCATTACGCAAAACGCTTGCCGTCAGGTTAGGCTCCTTGTAGTAGCCGAGCATCACGTTGTCACCGCGAAAACGAATTTCGCCGGCTTGTTCGTCATCTGATTCAACAACGTCCAAGAGCGTGTTTGGCGTGGCGGTGCCGACCGATTCATCCAGAAAATAGCCGTCACGGTTCAGAGCAACGATCGGGGCGCATTCGGTGACCGCGTAGCATTGCAGGACCAGAAAACCGAAATCGCGCAGTCCTGCAAGAACCGACGCATCAATGGCATCTCCGCTTGAGATCAAGAGCCGCAGCCTTCCGCCAAATCCTTGGTGAAGACTCGAAAAGACCTTTTGTTTTGAGGAAAGCCGTGTTTTGAGGTTGGGGATGGCGTTGGTGGAATGGATATAGGTGAGCACCTTTTTTTCAAGACCTTGCGTACGGATGCGTTGTTGGATGCGTTTGTGGAGTGCTTCCGGAAGCGACGGTGTGCAAAGAATGACGGACGGAGCGACCTCAAGCAGACTTTGACGAATGTAGCGCATACCTCCCGCAAAGGCAACCGTTGCACCGCGCGATATGGGAAAAAGCAGACCGCACGTGCATTCGTAAAGATGATGCAAGGACTGAATGGAAAGGAAAACGTCATCCTGTTCGATTAG
>JAZRGI010000042.1:0-2242 GCA_045644105.1 Eubacteriales bacterium
ATCGTTCGCAAGATCTCCGAAAACTACCGTCTGCCTTACTACACGCTTTCTCCCACCTACACGGTCTGCAAGGAGCATGGATATATTGCAGGCGAGATCTACACCTGTCCCAAGTGCGGCAAGGAAACCGAGGTTTACAGCCGTATCACCGGCTACTACCGTCCCGTAAAGAACTGGAACGACGGAAAGGCACAGGAGTACAAGGAGCGTAAGGTATACAATATCGAAACCTCCGTTCTGACGCCCAACGGTCCCAAGACCGCCGATTGCGCTTGTGAGGATGCCGCAACTCCCGCAACCCTTGCAGACGGCGTATATCTGTTTGCATCGGCTACCTGCCCCAACTGTAAGATCGCAGAAGCTCTGCTTTCCAAGGCAGGTATCGCATACAACAAGATCCTTGCAGAGGAGAACGTTGCTCTGGCGGAATCCTTCAAGATCAGACAGGCACCTACTCTGATCTCGATTGTAAACGGTGAAGCAGAAAAGTTCGTATCGGTTCCCGAGGTTAAGAAGTTTATTCAGGCAACCGTTGCGGCAAAATAATCAAAAAGAGCAAATGTTGCTCAACACCTCAATAAACGTCTTGCCAAGCGGCAGGTCTGATTGAGCGATGGCGGGGGACGGTACCGTGCTTTGGCAGGGCATCTCCCCCGTACTTTTCAATATTGATGATTCTATAAATACTTTCAGGAGTGCGATATGTACGATATAGTGATCGTGGGCGGAGGCCCTGCAGGCTTAACGGCAGCTATCTATGCGCGCCGTGCCAACAAGAGTGTTTTGATTCTGGAAAAGAATGCCTTTGGCGGACAGATTGTATATTCTCCCAAGGTGGAGAACTATCCCGGTTTTGAGAGCGTTAGCGGAAGTGAGCTTGCAGATAAGCTTGTCAGTCACGTGCTTGCGCAGGGCGCCGACGTTGAGGTGGAAACCGTAACCGCCGTTAAGGTGGAGGGCGATAAGCGCATTGTAGAAACCGAGGAGGGAAGTGCCTACGAGTGCCACGCGGTGATCATTGCCAACGGCGCGCGTCACCGTCACCTCGGACTCCCCAACGAGGAGCGTTTTATCGGCGAAGGTATCTCCTTCTGCGCGGTTTGCGACGGCGCGTTTTATAAGAACAAGACGGTTGCTCTCGTGGGCGGCGGAAACTCGGCACTGCAGGAGGCAATTCTCTTGTCCGAAACCTGCAAAAAGGTATACGTGATTCAGAACCTTGATTTTTTGACGGGAGAGAAGCGACTGCAGGAGATTCTTGCCAAGCGCGCAAACGTAGAGATCATTACCGGTACCGTGATCGATGAGATCGCCGACACCGAGGAATTCTCGCGCATTGTAATGCGTCGCGTCAGTGACGGAGCACGTCAGGAGTTGGAGTTGGACGGAATGTTTGTGGCAATCGGACTGGTTCCCGAAAACACGGCGTTTGAGTCGCTTGCAGAGTTGGATGCGGCAGGATATTTTGCCGTATCCGAGGATTGCATCACCAAGACGGTTGGCGTATTTGTTGCCGGCGATTGCCGTACCAAGGGCGTGCGTCAGGTTTCCACCGCAACGGCGGACGGAGCCGTTGCTGCCATTGCGGCTTGCCGTTACATCGACGGGCTGTAAAAAACATTTCGGCGCATGCGCAAAAATGCTTTTTTGAAAAAGCAATTGAATGTCGTGCATGCCGACAAAAAGGGAGTTGTCTTAGAATGCGATCTAAGGCAGCTCCCTTTCATGTTTATATCATGGTTCAGCCTAAAATCCCCCTACTCGGGGGCTAAAAACACCACTTTTTTAAGTCTTTTCCCCCACTTGAAGGGACAAAAAAGTAAACAAAAAATGAACTTTTGAAAGCTTGTTGACACCTACTTTTTCTCATGCTATAATGAGATTGAACTTCACAAATTATGGAAATCACTTTTTCGGTTGAATATAAAAACAAATCAAAAAACGGAGGACGCGAATGAAAAAAAGAATCCTTGCAATGCTCTTGTCCGCGTTGTTGGTAATGAATATAAGTGCGTGTAATTTTAGTTCTCAAAGTAAGAACGGTACCACCGGATCAAATTTTGAAGAAACGGATGAAAAAGCAACAGAAAGCGAAAAAAACGCTGATATAAAACCACCACGGAAAGTTCCAGATTTTTTTAATGGTGTTTGGGATAATTTCAATGCGACATACACCTTCAATCAAAACGGTGAATTCTCTGTTTATATAGCGGATTGGGATGAAAATCATCTTTTTACATCC
>JAZRGI010000043.1:0-8680 GCA_045644105.1 Eubacteriales bacterium
CGTAACCGATATTATAGAAAATGTCAAGCAGAACGGCGACGCGGCATTGCTCGACTATTGTGAACGCTTTGATAAGGTCAAGTTGGACTCTTTAGAGGTCAGTGCGGAGGAGATCGACGCGGCATTTGCATCGGTTGGCGAGGAGTTTGTACGCGTTATGCGCGATGCGGCTGCCAATATTTACGCTTTTCATAAAAGACAGGTACGTAACAGTTTTGTCATTGAGGAAACCGACGGTGTCGTTATGGGACAACGCGTTACGCCCATTGACCGCGTAGGACTTTACGTTCCGGGCGGAACGGCGGCGTATCCTTCCTCGGTATTGATGAACAGTATTCCCGCAAAAATCGCGGGTTGCGGTATGATTGTCATGGTAACACCTCCGTCTAAAGACGGTAAGGTCAATCCCGCCATTCTTGCCGCCGCGAAAATCGCCGGTGTGGATCGCATCTTCAAGGTTGGCGGTGCGCAGGCGGTGGCGGCATTGGCTTACGGAACCGAAACTCTGCCTGCGGTCGATAAGATCGTCGGCCCCGGCAATGCCTTTGTTGCAGAGGCAAAGAAGCAGGTTTTTGGTAAGGTTGCCATTGATATGATCGCCGGTCCCAGTGAGATTCTTGTGGTGGCGGACGGTAGTTGTGATCCCGACGTTGTTGCGGCGGATCTGCTTTCACAGGCAGAGCATGACCGTCTGGCAAGCGCGGTTTTGGTAACCGACAGTGAAACGCTTGCATACGCGGTGAGCGCTTCGTTGGAGAAGCAGATTCCCACACTTTCGCGTCATGAGATCGCACGCGCATCGATCGACAACAACGGTAAGATCATCATTGCCGAAAATCTAGAGTGCGCGATCGATATTGCCAACGAGATCGCGCCCGAGCATCTGGAGCTTTGTGTTGACAATCCCTTTGATTATATCGGTCGTGTTCGTCATGCGGGATCGGTATTTATGGGAAAATACTGTCCCGAGGCGTTGGGCGATTACTTTGCAGGTCCCAATCACACGCTTCCCACGGGCGGAACGGCAAAATTCTCCAGTCCGCTTTCGGTAGATGATTTTGTCAAGAAATCGCAATTTACCTATTATACTGCCGATGCGTTGGCAAAAATCGCCGACGACGTGGCACTCTTTGCCAATCAGGAAGGCTTGACCGCACACGCGGCAAGTGCCCTGGCAAGAAAGAAATAAACGATTATTCCAACATACGAAAGGAAATACGATCATGAGTCGTTTTCTTGCAGAACGCTATACCGCACTTGCGGCTTATACGCCGGGGGAGCAACCCACCGATCAAAAATATATTAAGCTGAACACCAACGAATCTCCCTTTCCGCCATCTCCCGGAGTGATCGAGGCGATCGATCGCGATGCGGTCGAGGCACTTCGTCTGTATCCGGATCCCGAGTGCGGTGTATTGAGAGCGCAACTGGCGCAACTGTTTGGCTTCCAAAAAGAAAATATATTTGTTTCCAACGGATCGGATGATATTCTGAATTTTTCTTTTATGGCGTTTTGCGACGGTTGCCGCATCGGCGTAGCCTTTCCCGAGATTAGCTACGGATTTTATAAGGTTTATGCCGAGCTTTACGGAGTGGATTCCAAAATGGTTCCGCTTGCAAAGGATTTTTCAATTCGCGAATCCGATTATTTCGGACTCAAAAGAACCATTGTCATCGCCAACCCCAATGCACCAACGGGGCTTACCTTGTCGGTTGCGCAGATCGAAGAGATCCTGCAAAGCAATCCCAACAACGTTGTGGTGATCGACGAGGCTTATATTGATTTTGGTGCCGAAAGCTGTGTGGAGTTGGTGCGGCGTTACGATAACCTTTTGGTGGTTCGTACCTTCTCCAAATCCTACTCGCTTGCGGGCGGCAGACTTGGTTTTGCCATCGGTAATCAAGACTTGATAGAGGATCTGAACAAGATCAAATATTCGACCAATCCATACAACATCAACCGTCTTACGATGATTGCGGGCACCGAAGCCATTAAGGAAAACGACTATTATATGCAAAATTGCCGTATCATCGAAGCAAACCGCACCTATACCACCGAGGCACTTCGTGCGCTCGGATTTGAGGTTTTGGACTCCAAGGCGAATTTCGTTTTTGCCCGCTCTCCAAAAATCGGCGGCGAGGAGCTTTACTTCGAGTTGAAAAAACGCGGTATTCTGGTCAGACATTTTTCCAAGCCCGAGATCTGCGAGTTTAATCGCATTACCATCGGTACGCTTGACGAGATGCAAACGATGGTGGAAACGGTCAAGAACATTTTAGAAGAAAGAGGATACGCCATATGAGATGCGCGGAAATTAAAAGAACGACGGCGGAAACCGATATCACGCTTGCGCTTTCGTTGGATGGAACAGGTGTGAGTAACGTCAATAGCGGTTGCGGTTTTATGGATCATATGTTGACGCTTTTTGCAAAGCACGGCAGATTTGATCTGACCTTAACCTGCAAGGGCGACACGCAGGTGGACGATCACCACACGGTGCAGGATGTCGGTATCTGTCTGGGTAAGGCGTTCCGTGAGGCATTGGGCGACGGTTGCGGCATTACGCGTTACGGCAGTATGATGCTTCCAATGGACGAAACGTTGGCACTTTGCGCGGTGGACATTTCGGGACGTGCCTGCCTGGTTTACAATCTGGATATTCCCGCACCGCGTGTGGGAAGCTTTGATACCGAGCTTGTAGAGGAATTCTTTGCGGCATTTGTGCGCAGTGCAAACCTGACACTGCACGTCAAAAAAATGGACGGAAGAAACTCGCACCACATCATTGAGGGTGCGTTCAAGGCATTTGCGCGCGCAATGGCGCAGGCGGTAGCAATCGATCCAACCCGTGCCGGTGAGATTCCTTCCACCAAAGGAGTTCTTTTATGATCGCGATCATTGATTACGGCGTCGGCAATCTCTTTTCCTTGTCAAGCTCCTTTTCCTTTATCGGGGAGGAGTCGATCGTCACCTCTGACAAAGCGGTGATCGCTAAAGCCGACCGATTGATCCTTCCGGGTGTCGGTGCCTTTGAGGATGCGGCAAATAAGCTTCGCGAGAGCCGACTTGACCGTGTCGTTATTGACGAGGCAAGAGCAGGCAAACCGCTTTTGGGAATCTGCCTTGGTATGCAGATGTTGTTTGAAAAGAGCTATGAGTACGGTGAGCATGAGGGACTTGGCTTGATCCGAGGTTCCGTCAAGGCGATCCGTGATGTTATTCCGGAGGATTTAAAGGTTCCGCACATTGGTTGGAACGCGCTTTCCTTCGGAAAAGAAAAACACCCCCTGTTCCGATATCTGAAGGAAGGGGATCACGTATATTTCGTTCACTCTTATTACGGTGCCGACTGTGAGGAGTCTGTCATCGCTACCGCGGAGTATGGTGCTACCTTGACGGCGGCGGTTGCCGACGGCAACGTAATGGGAACGCAATTCCACCCCGAAAAAAGCGGGGAAGTCGGGCTTTCGATCCTGAAGGCATTTTGCGAGATGTAACAAGAAAGGTTATTCTGTTTATGAAACTGTTTCCTGCAATCGACATCATCGACGGCAAGGCGGTGCGTCTGGTACGCGGCGACTATGCACAGATGACGGTTTACAGCAATTCTCCCGTGGAGGTTGCAAAAGGCTTTGCGGCTTGCGGTGCGGAGTATCTGCACGTTGTGGACTTGGAAGGTGCGCGTGACGGTACGACACCCAATCTTACAACGGTCAAGGCATTGATCGAGCAGAGCGGACTTAAGGTAGAGATCGGCGGCGGTATCCGCACGATGGAAACCGTCAAGTCCTATATAGATGTGGGGGCATACCGCGTCATCATCGGTACGTCGGCGGTGACCGATCCCGATTTTTTGGATCGCGCGCTTGCAGAGTACGGTGACAAGATCGCGGTTGGAGTGGATATCCGCGACGGTATGGTTGCTATTAAGGGATGGACAGAGGTGTCCTCGCTTGATTGCTTCAACTTTTGTGAGATGCTCGAGAAAAAGGGCGTTTCCACCGTTATTTGTACCGATATTTCCAAAGACGGCTTACTTGGCGGCACCAATCTTGCGTTGTATGCCGAGCTTGTCAAGCGATTTGATATCCAAATTACTGCGTCCGGCGGCGTTTCCTCGCTTGAGGACGTGCAAAAATTGAATGATATGGAGCTTTACGGAGCCATTCTCGGTAAAGCATTGTATACAGGCGCACTCGATCTTTCCGAGGCACTCCGTATAACAGGGGAGGTAGCCTTATGATCACCAAACGGATTATCCCTTGCCTTGACGTCAAGGACGGACGTGTGGTGAAGGGCGTTAACTTTTTAGGACTTGCCGACGTTTCGTCCCCCGTCAAGCTTGCGCAGTTTTACAGTGCAAACGGCGCGGATGAATTGGTCTTTTACGATATCACCGCATCGGCAGAGGGAAGAGCGTTGTTCACCGATATTCTTTGTGAGGTGGCACGCACTATCTTTATTCCGTTGACCGTAGGCGGAGGCATCAATACGGTAGCTGATTTTGATCGTGTATTGAAATGCGGTGCCGATAAGGTCAGTGTCAATTCGGGAGCGATCCGCAATCCCAACCTGATCCGTGAGGCGGCAAGACGCTATGGTAATCAGTGCGTGGTGCTTTCGGTAGACGTGAAGCGCGTGGACGGTGTCTTCTGTGTTTTTGCCAAAGGCGGCAGAGAGAACACCGGTATGGATGCCATCGAATGGATCAAACGCGGTGTAGACGCGGGAGCCGGTGAGATCGTGCTCAACAGTATCGACACCGACGGTGTCAAAAAAGGATTTGACCTGGAGATGTTGGACGCGGTTTGCCGAGTGGTGGACGTTCCTGTAATCGCATCGGGTGGTGCCGGATGTCAGGAAGATTTTGTAACACTCTTCAAAACGCTTCCCAAAGTGGATGCGGGACTTGCCGCGTCGATCTTCCATTTCGGAGAGGTTGAGATCAACGAGCTGAAGCAAACACTGAAAAAGAGCGGTGTTGAGGTCAGAATATAAGAAAAGAGGAACCATTATGTTGAATATAGATGAATTGAAATTTGACGAAAAAGGATTGATCCCTGCCGTCGTAGTAGATGCGGAGAGCAAAAAGGTGCTAACCATCGCGTATATGAATCGCGAGTCGCTTGAGATCAGTATGCGTGAGAAGATGACCTGCTTCTGGTCGCGCTCGCGTCAGGAGCTTTGGAGAAAGGGCGCAACCTCCGGAAACCGTCAACATATCGTCAATATTATGGCAGACTGTGACCGCGACGCACTGACTGTATTGGTCAAAAAGGACGGCCCCGCTTGCCATACCGGTGCGGACTCCTGCTTCAATGATTACGTGTTTGAAAACGACGAGCTTTCCGCGTTCTCGCTTGAGGGACTTATGAAGATGTTGATCGGACGTAAAATTGAAAAGAAGGAAGGCTCTTATACCACCTATCTGTTTGAGAAGGGTATTGATAAGATTTTGAAAAAAGTGGGTGAGGAATGCACCGAGGTCATCATTGCGGGTAAGGCAAACGATAAGGCGGAAACCGTTTACGAGATTGCCGACCTTGTATATCACGTGATGGTATTGATGATCGAAATGGGAATTTCTCTTGAGGATATTCAAAAGGAGCTTGCCTCCCGTCACGTCATCGACCATAAGGTCAAGCAGGAAAAGATGACTAAATAAGATCCCGTCAAAAGAGGATCCATTCAAAAAATCTTGACGCCATGAAAGGGGAATACAGATATGAAAAAGTTTGACGTTGCAGTCATTGGAGGCGGCTTTACCGGCGTTGCGGCGGCGGTTGCGGCGGCTCGCGGCGGGGCACGGGTTATTTTGATCGAAAAAGCCAACTGTCTGGGCGGTGCGGCAACCAATTGCCTTGTCAATCCGTTTATGCCTTATACGACCGAGATCAATGGGGAAAAGGTTGCGCTTTCCGCAGGTATTTTTGAAGAGATCAACAATCTGCTTCGCGAGCGCGGCGCAATGATGGGTACGCGCTTTCTGGAGGAGGATCTGAAGCTGGTGCTTAACCGCTTGGTTCTTTCGGCGGGTGTCGAGCTTTTGTTCCACGCATACATATCCTGCGCGCAAAAGAACGGTGACGGTAAGATCGAGTCGGTCACAATTGCCACCAGAAGCGGTGAGGAAAGCATTTTTGCCGACTATTTTATCGATGCGACGGGAGATGCACAATTGGCTTTTCTTGCCGATTGTCCGGTTACACTCGGAAGGGAACCCGACCATTTGTGCCAACCCATGACGCTTTGCTTCCGTCTTGGAAACGTGGACGTGGAGAAGTTTATGGCAAGCAAACCGCGCTACACCGAGGCATATCAGAAGGCACTCGAAGCAGGAGCCATCAAAAATCCCCGCGAAAACGTCCTTGTTTTCAATAATCCCATCAAAAACGTACTGCATTTCAATACCACGCGTATTGTCAAGCACGATCCCACAAATCCGTGGGACGTAACGAAGGCAGAGATTATGGCACGCGAGCAAGTGTTCGAGATCATTGATTTTCTCAAAAAGCACGCCGACGGCTTGGAGAATAGCTTCCTGATGATGACGGCGGCGGAGATTGGTGTCAGAGAAAGTCGTATGATCGTCGGAGATTACGTTCTGACCGAGCAGGATTGTCGCAATTGCGTCAAGTTTGACGATGCCATCGCGGCTTGTAACTATGACATTGATATTCACAACCCCGAGGGAACCGGCACCAGCCACTATTATTTCCCCAAGGGCGAATACTACACCATTCCGTACAGAAGCTTGATCCCCAAAAATGCCGAAAACCTTTTGGTAGCGGGCAGATGTATCTCGTCGGATCACGGCGCACAGGCGTCCTACCGCATCATGCCGGTGGTTTGTTGTCTTGGTGAAGCGGCGGGCGAGGCAATTGCTCTTGCGGTAGGGGAGAAATGCACGGTCAGAGAGATCGACGTTCCCACACTGCAAAAGAACCTCAAGAAAAACGGTGCCTTTATCGGTATTTGAAAAAATCAAAAAGAGATCGCAGTGCATCAGGCATCTGCGATCTCTTTTTATACAGCTCCGTCTGTAAGCCGGGTTCTGTCTTGAACGGTCATCAATCTGCGCGTTCCGTCGCCGGAACGCTTCAAGGAGAATTCCTTGTGCCACCCCGGGACATATGTCGGACCGACGTCCTTTGGGGTGTTGCTTCGGATAGGGTTTACAGCGGACCTATGTTACCATAGGAACGGGTGAGCTCTTGCCTCGCCTTTCCATCCTTACCGCTTGCGCGGCGGTTTATTTCTGTTGCACTTTCCCGACGGTTACCCGTGGCTGACGTTATCAGCTATCCTGTCCTGTGGAGCCCGGACTTTCCTCACGGTAATACCTTGCGGCAACATACCGCGCGACCGTCCGGCGAAGCTGTGGGTATATTATACCGCAAAAAACGGGTTTTGTCAAGAATTATGCCGCTTATTTTTGAGGATCTTGCTTGGAATAGTAGGTGGAAAAATATTTGGCAATCGGCTTGGAAAGCCAAATGGCAAGGCTGATGACCATAAAAGCAAGTCCCAACACCGAAAAGGTGCCGATATCTGCGCAAAGCAGGATCGTGCCGCTGATCAAAAGCGCGGCAGCATAAATATCGTTTCTCATACCGAGATGTCTGTGCTTTTCTGCGGTACGGTCGTGACGATACGCTTGATCTGCGGGATTTTCAAGACGATCGCCGCAACTGCAACCGTCAAAACCGTTTCGGGCAGCATATAAACGCCGTTGTAGCAGATGGAGTAGAGAACGGGATTGTTTTGAATGATCTGTCCAAACGCCTCAAACTGCTCAAAGTTTGCCCAAAGAATGACGCCTGCCAAAAAGTGTACCAAAAAGCGCATCACGCAAACCGCAGTGATACCGCCAAGCATGCCCCAGTATCCCTTTTTGCGGAGCATACCCGCAAAGCCGAGCACGGTGTAAGCAACGATGTAATCCAATAGCAGAGAGCTGATTAGCATCGTTGGCGTGAGTCCCCAACCGAATACGCCGCCCTGCAAAATCTGAAACCAGGAAAAGCAGAAGGCGGTTCCAAGTCCCCATTTTGTGCCGTACTTGATAGCAACAAGACAGACGGGAAGCATGGAAAAGAGCGTGATCGAGCCGTCGAAGGGAAGACTCAAAAACTTGACGTAGCTCAATGCAACCGAAAGAGCCAACAGAATTGCGCACTCACAGAGTGCATAGACCTTTTTGTTTCGCATACGAAACACCTCCAAAAAATAAATTGAACGCACGAAATCTCCGTGCGGTCAATTCGCTATGACGATGAAAAAAGCGTCGACTTTCTTTTTTCGTCCATCTATGGAAATCTCCCTACGCCGGTATTATCCGTATCAGGTAAAAGGGTTCGGCATTCGCCGTCTCAGCCGTCCGCCATTGGACAGCACCCCCGATTTTATGCGGTTCGGTTGTATTATAGCACACCCAAAGCGCTTTGTCAAGCGTGTTTTTTTATTTTTCTGCTTTTCTGCAGACGGATCAATAGTAGTAGTTCACGCCAACCTCTTTCATGGTGGGCGCGGTTGCATACACCTTTTCGATCACAACAACGTCATCGTAATACGAACTGCAGCGCTCGGCAAAGAGCTGCTCGATCAGACCCGAATGGAAATCGGAGAACCATTGCTCGTTGATTTCCTTGTCGTATGCTGCGTCGGAATGAGCGTATT
>JAZRGI010000044.1:0-5486 GCA_045644105.1 Eubacteriales bacterium
ACGATGTTGTGAATGCTTCCGACACCGAGTACCGCGTCAACCTCGGGCATTTCCTCAAGGATCTGCTCACCGTAGCGTTCGGCAAGGCAACCCGTTACGATGATCGCCTTCAGATGGCGGTTCTTTTTGAGCCACGCAACGTCCAGAATGTTGTCGATGGCTTCTTTTTTTGCACTTTCAATAAAGCCGCAGGTGTTGACGATGATGACGTCGGCATCGATGTCCTCGGGCGTGATCTCATAGCCTGCCGCCAGCACCTCGTGTAGCATAACCTCGGTGTCCAATTGGTTTTTGGGACACCCGAGTGAAACGAATCCAATTTTCATGTTGTTTGTTTAGCCTTTCTCTTCCAGGGGTGGTTTTTCGTCGGGAATGGGGATGATATTGCTCCATGCTCGGTTTCCGTCTGCATCGCAGACTTCTACGCGGACAAAGCATTCTCTTGGACGGATCTCATAGCGCGCCTCGGTGATACTCTCCTTCTCGAAGACACGGGGTGTCCAGGGAAGGTTGGAGAGGAATACGATCTCCTTGCAGGGCGAGCAACGCACCACAATTTCGTCCCCCTCCCGCCAGGCATGGATCTCGGGTCCCTGCGTTGCGTAAAAGCATTGGTTGCGGATCGCGTCAAGCAGAGCCTCATGTGAGGAATCTTCCGCCTCTACCATAATCCATGAGCGGCATTCGTCGCCGTCATAGTAGTGCGCGTCGTCATCGGCGATCAAGGGGTATACGATACCCTCGCAGGCAAGCATATCGATGATCAACGAGGAATCGGGGCGGCGCGACATATGAACGCCCGAAACGGTGTTGTAAATTTCAGTGGCGTCAATATTTTGGAGCGGACGGATCTGATCGAGAGTGTTGAGCGACCATGCAGGATGTGCAAGAATGGCGATACCGCCGTTGGCATGAATGGTATCAATGATGACCTGCGGATTGCGGCGTGTTTCGGAATCCCACGTCGGTTCGTCGGTCATGCCGACGCCCACGATATGGTACACACCCGTGCGCGGATCGGCTCCGCAGTTGTATTCCGCGCCCGAAAGCACGGTGATGCCGTTTTCGGTGTATGCCTTGCCGAATTCCCAGTGGTCGGTCAGTGCTACCGCATCGTATCCCTTTTCACGGTAGCGGTTAAGCGCCTCGCTCGGAGAAAGTTTGCCGTCCGAAACGTTGGTGTGTGTATGTAAATTGACCTTCCATCTCTTTTTCCCAAACAAATCGGTAATCATGGTGTTGTGGGGCAGATGACCGCGATGCGGTTTGTGCCGTCTTCCTTTCTGGTTTTTTGCTTTATAAACTTGCTTTTCAAGCATTTTTTCTTTTTACTTTATAGCATCAATTCTTTTTTTTTACAAGACTTTTATATAAAAAGTTTTATCAAAAACTTGAGCGCGGAGAAGAAAATCTTTTTTGATCGCTTGTAATAGCAATATCTGTCCTTAAAAAAGCAATTTATGGCTTGAAAAGACTTGCGTGATACTCTATAATAAAGTTGAATTCAAAATATAAACGAAGTGAGGTTCTCATTATGAAATTAAGTGTTCTTGCCAATCTTTACGGCAAAAAATCCCTTGAGGAAACGTTGCAGATCCTGACGGGACTCGGCGTACACACTGTGGAACTTGGTGCCGGCGGATATCCCGGAAAGGCACACTGCAATCCTGCGGAACTGTTGGCTGACGAAAAGAAATACGATGCGTTTATGGCAACGTTGAAGAAGTATGACGTAACGGTTTGCGCGTTGGCAGTACACGGCAATGCCCTGCATCCCGATGCGGCAACTGCAAAGAAGTTTGACACGGACTTCCGCAATGCCGTTCTGCTTGCCGAGAAGATGGGTGTTGATACCGTCATCACCTTCTCGGGTTGTCCCGGCGATCACGAAGGCGCAAAGTATCCCAACTGGGTTACCTGCCCCTGGCCCGAGGACTTCCTTGCCATTCTCGATTGGCAGTGGAATCAGAAGGTCATTCCTTACTGGAAGGAAGCCGGTGCCTTTGCAGAGGCGCACAACGTTCCGCACATTGCTTTTGAGATGCATCCCGGATTCTGCGTTTACAATCCCGAAACGTTGCTCCGTCTGCGCAATGCGGTTGGTCCCGTGATCGGCGCAAACTTTGATCCTTCTCACCTGATCTGGCAGGGTATGGATCCCGTAGCCGCTATCCGTGAGTTGGCGGGTGCGATCTACCACGTTCATGCAAAGGACACCAAGATCGACAAATACAACACCGCAAAGAACGGCGTTCTCGACACCAAGCACTACGGCGACGAGTTGCACCGCGCGTGGGTATTCCGTACCGTTGGATACGGCAATGGCGAAACCTACTGGAGAGATCTGGTTTCCAATCTTCGTCTGTGCGGATACGATCGCGTGCTTTCCATCGAGCATGAGGACAGTCTGATGACCATTGACGAGGGACTTAAAAAGGCAGTCAATTTCCTCAACGACATCATCATCGCCGAGGAAAAGCCCACCACCATGGCTTGGGCTTGAGTCAAAACTCAAATATTTGTTTGCGACCCGAACATTTTTTGGGATGTTCGGGTCGCATTTTGTCTTGTTTTTGCTCTTTTGGTTTGAAAAATAATAAAAAGTTATTGACAAAACGGTGACGGTGTGTTATAATACTAAAAAAAGAAATCTTTAAGCCGATACAGAGATGTCGGGAAGAGCTTCATATCATGCGGTTTCTGTACCCATACGTTGGGGGAGGACTATAGTTATATGTGGATCTTGCCGACGGGCAAGATTTTTTTATTGTCTGTTTTGGAGGTATACTCCGTGAAGCAAAAAGCACAGATTATGGATGCTACCGCGCTTTCCAGAGCGATGGCACGGATCACGCACGAGATCATTGAACGCAATCAGGGCGTTGGCAACATCTGCCTTTTGGGTGTCAAGCGGCGCGGTATTCCCTTGGCGGGGATCCTTGCGGAAAACATCAAGCGTTTTGAGGGTGTGGAGGTTCCGCTTGGATATCTCGATATCACCAAGCATCGCGATGACCTGACTGCCGAGCAAAAGGAAGACACGGTTGCCGAATGCCACATTCCATGCGATATTCGCGAGAAAAACGTGATCATCGTAGATGACGTCATGTATACGGGACGCACCGCGCGTGCGGCTCTTGAAGCGGTGTTTGCCTTTGCAAGACCTCAAGCCGTGCAGCTTGCGGTTTTGGTAGACCGCGGACATCGGGAACTGCCCATTCGCCCCGATTATGTGGGGAAGAACGTACCAACCTCACGCAACGAAATCGTTGCCGTGCGTTTGAGTGAGGTTGACGGCGAAACCGCCGTTTACATTTGCGATACCGACCAATAAAAGAAGGAGGAGAAAGAACCATGAAAAACCAGAAGCAAGTATTGATGGATAAAGAGCAGGTACAGTCTTTTGCAAAGGCTTTTTTGTCTGCTCGTTCTATTCTTTCGGCTCCTATGGATGAATATTTCGTTTTTCCCGGCTTTTGCGATGTGCATGTGCATTTTCGTGAGCCGGGCTTTTCTTATAAAGAAACCATTGCAACGGGATCTCTTGCCGCGGCAAGGGGTGGGTATACGGCGGTTTGCACCATGCCAAATCTCAATCCCGTTCCCGACAGTGTCGAGCATCTGAAGATGCAGACCGATATCATTGCGCGCGATGCCGTGATCGACGTCTTTCCGTATGCGGCAATTACGGTTGGTCAGAAGGGCGAGATGCTATCCGACATGGAAGCGATGTCGGATGCCTGCATCGCTTTTTCGGACGACGGACGCGGCGTGCAAAGCGAGGATATGATGCGCGAGGCAATGAAGCGCTCGCGGGCAATGGGGAAGATGATCGTCGCGCACTGTGAGGTCAACGATCTGCTTCGCGGTGGATATATCCACGACGGCGCGTATGCAAAAGCGCACGGACATAAGGGTATTTGTTCGGAGAGCGAATATGCGCAGATCGAGCGCGATCTGAAGCTTGCAAAGGAGATCGGGTGCGCCTATCACGTTTGCCATATATCGGCAAAGGAGAGTGTTGATCTGATCCGTCGCGCAAAGGCGGATGGGGTTGACGTGACCTGCGAAACCGCACCGCACTATCTTGTGATGGATGATTCCGACCTCCGGGAGGACGGACGTTTTAAAATGAACCCGCCTCTGCGCTCGGCAAGCGACCGTGAGGCATTGGTAGAGGGAATTGCGGACGGGACGATTGACATGATTGCAACCGACCACGCACCGCACTCTGCCGAGGAAAAAGCAAGGGGACTTGCGGGTAGCGCATTTGGTATCGTCGGTATCGAAACGGCGCTCCCATTGGTTTACACGAAGCTTGTGAAAACGGGCGTGATCACAACGGATCAGCTGATGGATCTTTTGGTCTACAATGCGCGCAGGCGGTTTGGTATTCCGTTGGAAAACAGTTTCAGTGTCTGGGATCTTAATCGGGAATTTACCGTTGATCCCAATGAGTTTCTCTCGAAAGGTCGCGCAACACCGCTTACCGGTATGCGACTCTTTGGCAGAAATCTTTTGACGGTTCACAAGGGTGAGATCGTCTACCGGGCGTGAGTCTGCGCCTCTCAATTTTGTAAAAAAATTCACATATAAACATCGGAGGGCATGAAAATGGCAAAAAGAACAGATCTGAAGAAAATACTGATCATTGGATCGGGACCGATCGTTATCGGACAGGCGGCAGAGTTCGACTATGCGGGAACGCAGGCTTGCTTGGCACTCAAGGAAGAAGGATACGAGGTTGTATTGGTAAACTCCAACCCCGCAACCATTATGACCGACACGACCATTGCGGACAAGGTCTATATGGAGCCGTTGACGTTGGAATATATCGCAAAAATTTTGCGTTACGAGCGTCCCGATGCGATTTTGCCGGGTATCGGCGGTCAGACCGGATTGAATCTGGCAATGCAGTTGGAAAAGAAGGGGATTCTCAAGGAGTGCCGCGTGGAGCTACTTGGAACCAGCAGTGAGAGTATCGAGCGCGCGGAGGACAGAGAATTGTTTATGGAGCTGTGTCAACCGATCGGTGAGCCTACCATGCCTTCTGAAATTTCGTACGATCTTGAGGAAGCGAAGGCGGCTGCGGCGCGCATCGGTTATCCCGTCGTTTTGCGCCCTGCATTCACGCTTGGCGGTACCGGAGGTGGATTTGCCAATGACGAGGCAGAGTTGATTGAGGTTGGCAGAAACGCGTTCAAGCTTTCTCCCGTTCACCAGGTTCTCATCGAGAAGAGCGTAAAGGGATATAAGGAAATCGAATTTGAGGTTATGCGTGACTCCAACGACCATGCCATTACCATTTGCGGTATGGAAAACGTTGATCCCGTAGGTGTTCACACCGGTGACTCGATCGTTGTAGCTCCCATCATGACACTTTCCGAGCATGATAAGAAGATGCTCAACGATTCGGCGATCAAGATCATCAAGGAACTGAAGATTGAGGGTGGTTGTAACGTACAGTTTGCGCTCAACCCCACCTC
>JAZRGI010000045.1:0-2536 GCA_045644105.1 Eubacteriales bacterium
AGTTTTTTCGGCGTTCCCTCGCGTTCGACTCCGCTGTATCTCCGCTCCCCCTCGTTGGGTGAGCTTGTACATTATACTACACCTCCTACCACTTTGTCAAGAACTTTTTTTCATTTTTTCTATTTTTATCAAAATGCGACAAAATGTATGGTTGTTTTACGCCTTTTGATAGGCAATTCGCTCGCTTCCATCCTCCAAATAGATGATGCCGCACCGTGTAAAGCCGTTTTTGGCAAGCGAGCGCTGCATGGGGAGGTTGTTGCGGTGGGTATCGATTTTGATATTCCGGCAAAGCGAGAAGCAATAATCAAAGCAGAAGGATGCCACTCCGCGGCAATGGGTTGCGACGGCAATTCGGTGAATGACGGCATACGGTGCCGGATTGATCCACTCTCCCTCGTATATCTTCTCGTATGTGGGATCGGTTTCCTCCTTATAATAGAACACTCCAACGAGCGCCCCCTGCATCTCACAAACGTGGCAACAGCCGCTTTGGATATCATTGGCGATGAGTTCTCTTGAGGGATAAGAATCGCCCCACTGATCGGGATTTCCGTTTTCGCGCATAAAGTCACGCGCGCCTTTGTAAATCTCCATGATTCGGTTAAGGTCCTTCTCGGCTGCCTTGCGGACGTTCATTTTACGCTCCTCGCTTTCGGTTGTGTTTTTTTGACGACGGTGCGACGGCGGGCTTCCGGTAATCTTACAGTAGGCACGGTAGAACGATGGATAGCTTCCGAAGCCGACCTGATCGGCAACCGAAGCCGCCGGTTCACCCTCCTCAATGAGTTGTTGCGCCATCGCGATCCGCTTCTTATTAATATAGGTAAGAATCGATACGCCGGTGTGCGCCCGAAAGGTGTGACAGAGGTAGTACTTACTGATGAAGAAATGTTGCGCGATCTCGTCGAGGGACAGGTTGCTTCGCAGATGGAGGTTCAAATATTCCATAACCTGACCGACAACATTTTTTTCGGGCACGGCAACGTCGCTCGGATGCTCGACCGAAAGAAGCAAAAGAAGACGCGAGATCTGCAAGCGGATCAAAGTTTCCTCTCGTGAAACGCTCTTATTGCCGTCATCAAAGCTTTGCATCGCGAACTCGATCTCCTCAAAAGCATCACGAACGCGCTCCGAAATCCCCACCAGTGAAAAAAGAGCACCGAAGCGTTGCGCTTTGTCGCTTTGCAAAAAAGAGAGTGATGCCGCCGCGTCGATGAGAGCATCGGAATCGAAATTGATAACGTACCGCTCGTAGAGTGTGTGGCGGTTTGGACGAAAGAAATGGAACTCATAGGGACGGATGAGCAGAAGTGTATTGGGCTTGACGGGATATTCGGCGCCCTCGATCTGATAAGTTCCCTCGCCCCGCACAACATACAGGATCTCATAGTTCTTATGGCAATGCCGTTCAAAACGAGCATTCTCCGGATTTTCGGTGATGATATGCGAACAAGTAAACCCCTTGTACGAACGGGTACTTTTTTCAATCGGCAACAAAATCGTCTTCCTCCTCTTCCGCCATAACAATGCGTACTCATATTGTATCACAAAAAAACAATATTTGCAATATAAAATATTGGATTTTGTATTGATTTTTCGGTACGGATTATATATAATATAATAAAATGATAAAAAACGCAAGGAGGATCACCCTATGAAGCTTGGTGCTCAACTTTACTCATTACGCACGTTTACGCAAACCGCTGACGATCTGGACGCAACCTTTGCGCGTCTGAAAGAGATTGGCTACGAGTGCGTTCAACTCTCGGGAGAAGGCCCGATTAAAGCCGAAAAGCTTCGCGAAATCTCGCAAAAGCATCAGCTTCCCATCGCCTGTTCACACGTTCCGGTCGCTCGTCTGATCAACGAAACCGAGGCAGTGATCGCTGAACATCGCATTTTCGGTTGTCCCGTGATCGGTCTTGGATCGATTCCCAAGGACAAGCGTGACGACCGCGCGGCATTGGATGCTTTTTTGGAAGAGTTGAAGGTTGCAGTTGCCAAGATCGAAGCCGCGGGTCTGCACTTTGCCTACCACAACCACGACTTTGAGTTCAAGTCCACCGCGGACGGATCCCCCTGTATGTTTGACCGTATGCTTGCCGAGTTCCCCAATTGGAACTTCATTCTGGACACCTATTGGGTAGAGTTTGCGGGAAAAAGCGCAATCGAATATCTCTACAAGGTCGGTTCCGAGCGCCTTGCAAACGTTCACTTTAAAGATATGGCAAACGACGAAGCTCGCAGTATCTGCGCTTGCGGAAACGGCACCCTGGATTTTGAAGCAATTTATCGCGCCTGCGCAGACCTGAATGTTCAGAACGTTTTGGTAGAACAGGACAACGCCGTAAAATTTGACGATCCCTTCGGTCAGGTGGCAGCTAGCTTTGCACATCTGCGCCCGATCGTACACTAATCAGAGGTACAGGCAATGGCAAGCTTTCGAATCTCGGCTTTTGCCGACGAGGCATCGGACAACCTCACAGGACAACTTGCGGCACTCAAACGCAACGGTCTTAAGTACATCGAAGTC
>JAZRGI010000046.1:0-2170 GCA_045644105.1 Eubacteriales bacterium
ATGAACCAGTTGCTCAAGGCACTCAAGGAAGCAGAAGCTTACAACGGTCCTTCTCTGATCATCGGTTACGCACCCTGCGAAATGCACGGTCTGAAGGGCGGTATGCAGAACTGCCAGCTCGAGATGAAGAAGGCAGTTGAGGCTGGCTACTGGCAGATGTTCCGCTACAATCCGACTCTGGAGAACACCAAGCTCTCCATCGACTCCAAGGTGCCTACCACGGATTACGTAGAGTTCATCACGTCCGAAACCCGTTATGCACGTCTGGCACAATCCTTCCCCGAAAGAGCTGCTGACCTCTTTGCAAAGGCTGTCGCCAACGCAAAGGCGAAGTATCAGAGATTGCTCAAGATGGGCAAGCTTTACGAATAATCGAAAAGCAAACGATACGATATAAATTAAAGAAGGGATCTCCCACGGGAGATCCCTTCTTTTGTTATTATTACGTTAAAAAACAACAGGTCTTGCCTTATAAAAAGCGCGGTTTTCAAAAACGTACGATTTTTTTGTCCAGGTGCCGTTGTGATCCTTGCGGAAAATATCAAGGACATTGGTGTTATGCGGGGCGTATACGTTGGCGGCAACCGTTCGCAGAAGACTGCCGTCGGTATGCTCGGTAATGCTCTTGACTGCACCCGTACAAATCATCCCGTCGCCATCGAAGCTTGATATCCGAGCATTCGCATTCTTGTCAAAGAGATAGACCGAATTGGAACTGATATACAACCGCGACCGATCGGCGATGGAAATCGACAGATCGTGACCGTGCGGAGGGATCGGGCACCCCAACCCATCCACCTGCTTTAGTACGGGGGCTTGCGGCGTACCTTCAACTGCAAAAGCCGCCAATGTCGTACGGCCAAGCGCCCAAACGAGATTCCTCTCTTCGTCCCAGACGACCCCGTGCGCACTGGCAAAAGGAACTTTAGAATAATCCGAGGTGGGGATCCCATCCTCGTCGCAGGCATACAGACGCAACTCCTGCATTCCCTCGTGTCCGTTTCCCGAAAGCGCAACAACGATGTTTCCCGAAGGAAGATAATCGATCGAGTGAGGTCCGTAGTCGGAGGCGAAGTCTTCCCAGATCTTTTTTCCGGAGGGGTATTCGGCAAGGCCGATAAAACCGGCGGACGAGGTGACACAAAGGACGTACTTTTGCAATCGTTCACTGTATTTCAGTTTGCAATCGTCAATGCGGTGCCGAAAGCCCCTTGCCGCAAAACCATTTTCTGCGGAGGGTACCCAACGCCAAAGAACGGCATCGTTTGCGGTCGGATCGGCGGCGGAAAGATCAATCATGGCGGCTTCGGCATTCAACTGATCGCAAAGCATCACCGGAAGCTTGTCGGTTGGAAAGATAGAGGTTGTTTCAGCTTTTGGATGGTTCATGTGAGGCCTCTCCGTATGGTTTGAATTTAACAGAGGATAAAAGGTCTTGCCTTATAGAAGGCGCGGTTGGCAAATTTATAGGAAGTCTGAACCCATTCGCCTGCCGCGTTTTTGCGGAAGACGTCCAAGGTGTCGGTATCGTGTGAAGCATAAACGCCTGCGGCAACGGCACGCAGGATACTGCCGTCGGTGTGTACCGCGATGCTCTTAACGGCACCGGTACTGATCAGGCTCTTTCCGTCATAGTCGGTATGAAGCGTGTTGGTGTACTTGTCGAACATATAGACTGCGTTGGAGCTGAGGTAGAAAGTTCCGTTGTCGATTGCCGAAACCGAGAGGTCATGTCCGCAGGTCTTGATGGTGCAACCCAATTTGGGGATGCGCGTCAAGGTGGGGTTTTGAGGCGTTCCGCCGATCTCATAGGCGATCAGTTCGGTAGCGCCCAACGCCCAAAGAATGCCCCAATCGTTGTCCCATACGATTCCGTGAGCACTGTCCAACGTGTCTTTTACGTATTCGTCGGTAGGAACACCGTTCTCGTCACAGGCATACAGGCGAACCTCCTGCTTGCCTGCGGCAGTGTTTCCGGAGAGGGCAACGGCAACGTTTCCGGTGGGCAGATAGTCGATCGAGTGAGGTCCGTAGCCGGAAGCATCAACCTCCCAGATCTTCTCTCCGGAGGGGTATTCGGCAAGACCGATAAATCCCGCGGAAGAGGTTACGCATACAAGATAGGTTTCCAGAATCTTACTGTATCTCAATTTGAATTCATCAATGCGGT
>JAZRGI010000047.1:0-5361 GCA_045644105.1 Eubacteriales bacterium
CCCGGATTTTCCACGGGTGAGGCAAAGCCCGTAAGAAGCCCCGGACGCCGCGAGATCGGTCACGGTGCGCTTGCAGAGCGCTCCCTCGTTCCCGTGCTTCCCTCCGAGGAGGAGTTCCCCTACGCAATTCGTCTGGTATCCGACGTCGTTTCCTCGAACGGCTCGACCTCTCAGGGCTCCGTTTGCGGATCCACGCTGGCGCTGATGGATGCGGGTGTTCCGATCAAGGCTCCCGTTGCAGGTATCTCCTGCGGTCTGATCACCGCTGAGGACGGCTCTTGGGACACCATGCTCGACATTCAGGGTCTTGAGGACTTCTACGGCGACATGGACTTCAAGGTTGCAGGTACTCACAAGGGTATCACCTCCATTCAGATGGACCTCAAGATCGACGGTCTGACGCCCGAGATCATTAAGAAGGCATTCGAAATGACGCACATCGGTCGTGACTATATCATCGACGAGGTTATTCTCAAGGCGATCGCGGCTCCCAGAGCAGAGGTTTCCAAGTACGCGCCCAAGATGACCACCATGAAGATCGATCCCGACAAGATCCCTGAGGTTATCGGTAAGGGCGGTTCTGTCATTCAGAAGATCGTTGCCGACACCGGCGCAAAGATCGACATCGAGGACGACGGTACCATTCACATCGCGGCAGTTAACGGTGAGCAGGCAGAGGCGGCAAAGGCTTGCATCGATGCCATCGTATTTGAGCCTGTTGTTGGCGCGATCTACACCGGTACCGTTACCGGCATCAAGGAGTTTGGTTGGTTCGTTGAGTATGCTCCCGGTAAGGAAGGCATGGTTCACATCTCCAAGATCGCTCCTCGCAGAATCGACAAGGTTGAGGACGTACTCAAGCTCGGCGATGTTGTTAAGGTAAAGTATATCGGTCTTGACAAGAAGGGCCGTATGGACTTCTCCATTAAGGACGCACTCGAGGCTTAATCAAAAAAAACAAAGGATCTGCGGCTCCCCTTCACGGCAGAGTCGCAGAATCCCTATATAATAATAGAAAAGAAAGGAATGGTCGATGGCTATGGCATCTCAAAATCCCCCTTCTCGCACCTTCAATACCGTTAAACACAGTAATCGCGAAAAGCGTGCAAAGCGCCATCGGCAGGAGCGCAAGCTTTTGCTTTCGATCTGCGCGGTCATCATTGCCATTCTTTTAACCTTTGCGGTTCTCCTGGTTTGCAACGTGGTTGAAACCGTCAAGGCAAACCGTCCCGAGAAGCCCCCCGTCACCAATGAGCCCAATCAGCCCACGGGACAGTATGAGATCGTTTATCAGTCCACGACGCAGGCAAACGGTGCCGTCAAGCGCGGCGTTTTGCAGATCGTCAATACCAAAAACGAGTACACCTTCCCCTCCAAAGACAACAACGGTCTGAAGATCATTTTTAGCGGTCGCGCAAAGGTCAACGGTACCAATGTTTACCAGATCAACGACAACAACCAAACCTGGGAGTTGCACGGCGATGCGCTCGATGCGTTGAACGCCATGATGACAAAGTACTACGAATTGAGCGAAGATAATACCGTAACCGTCACCTCGGCATACCGTTCGTTGAAGGATCAGGAAGGAAAACAAGTCGATCCCGGTTTTTCGGATCACCACACCGGCTATTGTGTAGCGTTGAAAGTCCTGACCGAGCCTCCGGCAAAAACCGCTGATCTACCGAGTGATCATTGGATCTATCAGAACTGCCACAAGTACGGCTTTATCGTCCGTTATCCCGAGTACAAGGCAGATCAGACGGGCATTAGCGGCTACGAGTATTGCTTCCGCTACGTTGGCGTTGCACACGCAACCTACATCTATGATAACAACCTCTGTCTTGAGGAATACGTCGAGCTTCTCAAAACCACCTACTCTGCAAACAATCACCTGAAGGTGATCGGTGCCGACAAAAACACCTACGAGATCTATTACGTCCCCGCGGCAAGCACCGAGATCACGACCTTGCAGGTTCCCAAGAACTACGCATACACGATTTCGGGCGACAATATCGGTGGTTTTATCGTTACCGTCAATTTGAATGCTCCCAATAACGTATAAAAACGAAGCTTCTTGCAAAGTCTATTACTGACGAACGTGAGAACGAAGGGGGCGTTGCACAATGGTGCAACTCCGCTTTTTGATGCAGAAAGGAAGCAGAATATGGAACAGGAAATCCAAAATCATACCGATGCGATCGGTCACGGAGAGGTCGACGCATTGACCGATTCCCCCGTCTATGACGACGAGCATTCGTTTTGCAACTGCGAAAGCAACGAGTGCATCACGCCCTACAAAAGCGACAAACTAAACACCGAAACACTCCGCACGGCAGGATCCGACTCCCCCGACGGAGAATCGAGCGCACACGCCGGAAACAACGAAGAGCCGCGCAATCAACTGCAACGCCTCAAAAACGATTTTTTGAAAGCCGGCAACAATCCCTATATCAGGCGCGAACACACATGCCGCATCAACCTCTATCGACAAAAAGACGACACCGAGCCGATCGACAGTTTTGAAGCAAACACTTCCCACGGCTTTTCCGCGCGTGCAATACTGCTTCTGGGAGCTTCTCTGCTCGGCATTTGTCTACTGACACGCCTGCTTGGGAAGAAAGACTAAAAGCATCGGACATGAAAAAAGAGAAATCCAACCGCCTTCGGATTTCTCTTTTTTCACCTTTATTCTTCAAAATTTGCAAGATTCAATATTTTCTTTCCTTTTCTTTTGGCATACCGATAGGTCGCATATGCACCGCCTCGGTGGTGTGTAACATATGCGACAACGCAATCGGCTTTTTCAACCATATATTGATTGCGATAACAAATCGCATAACGTTTGGGCTTGTCTTCAATTTCAGGATAAAGAATCATATCGTATCTTTGCTCTTGAAAGCACAGGTGATTCTTCTGATACGCAACCGTCAAATACGGCGTAATAAAGACAAGCGATATTTTAGGGTGCCGCTCTTGATATTTTTTGCAACACGTATATGCAAAGCGATCAAAGCCACCGTAACCACCCAAATACATATCCGCTCTCTGCTCACCTACCGTTTCTTCCAATATGTTGAGTATCTTTTGTTCGCATTCCTCCGAACCCTGAAATTGTGCGTGTCCGCAAAAAGTCACAATCATCATACAAAGCCTCCGATATGTAGGTGTGCCTTCTTATTTTACCACAACTTCAAAAAAATGTCAAGAATATGTAGGCATGCCTTCTTATATTTTTTGGAGTTTCTTGTTAAAATATATATGTAGGTAGAGCTACTGATATTTTTCGGAGGGAGGTATTCGTCGGTGACTGTCAATGATGCCGTTGCAAAGCGCATTTCCGCGTTGTTGCGTGAAAAGAATATGTCCCAATACCGCTTGGAGCAGGAATCCGGCATACAACACGGAAGTATGCAGTGTATTATGAACGGACGGAACAAAACGGTCACGTTAAGCACCGTGATCATGCTCGCGCGGGGATTCCATATGTCGCTTACCGAGTTTTTGAATGATGATATCTTCTGTTCGGAAGAGTTAGAAACAGAACCGTAAAAGCCGCCTTGCTCAAAAGGCGGCTTTTTTCGTTGCATTGATTCAATTTTTCTGTTTTTCTCTGATAACATCGGCAAAGAAGCGCCAATCGTCACGGCTAAAGCAATGGGTTCCGCGTCGCATCGAAAGCGCGATCTGTCCTGCTGTGGAACGGCAGGGTGTCGTCAACAGTCCGCTCGACTCGTCCAGTCCCTTCACTCCGCATTTTTCATAGATCACCGATGCCGCCTCTGCACACAGATACTGCGCCTCGGTATCCGCCCACGTGTCCTCCTCCGCCGTCACCACCGACAAAAGTCTTGGTGCCACCAACGCCGCAAGATAGTGTTGGTCAAAGGGGGCTTCGTCCTCTCGGTCGGCATACTTGAAATAGGCGGGCGCAAACCAATACGGAAAATTCTTACAGATCTTGGCAACGGTTTCTCCGCGATTCTCTCTGGAAATCGCAAAGCCCGAACATCCCGAATTGTTGACGTGCGCACCGTCAAACTGCTCGTATAACGCCGCCGCTAAAAGTGCCGTCTTGCCGAGTCGCGAATGTCCCGACACATAAAGCGAGCCTGCTCTGGCAATTCCCTCTCGCAACAGATAATCTGCCACAAGGCTTGCCGCATATGCCCAGATCGCCAGCTTGCCCGCCGCCGTCGGTTGGGTTCGGTCGGGAGACAGAAGCGGAGCGATGCCGGTGGTAAAATCGTTGTCATCACTGCTCACCCTGTCGTATTGCACGCGCGCAACGGTAAAGCCCATGTCCAAAAGTTCCTCAACGGGGCAGTAATTGCGTTCCGGCAAAAGCGAAAAATCAAGTGCGACAACGGTTGCCATCGACTCCCTCGCCGGCACAAAAAGATCCACCGGAAAGGATGCGGCTTTCCCCTCACGGGTAAGCATAAAGGAAAGGTTACGGTACAAGCGGCACTTGCCGGCATAAAAATAATCCTTCTTCTCCTTCAAGATTTCCACACCAACCGTAATCCCTTCGTTGCGCACAAAGCCGTACTCCTCGGCAAGCATCATCTCTTTTGTCGCGGCACGGTCAAAAATCCCTTCCCTGTCATAGAGAAAATCGGGTAGACTATAGCCCCTTGAATAACGGTCGGTTTGCGTCAAGAGCAGTGAAGAAAACGAAAGCAATTTCATAATATCCCCCCAAAAATTCATTATGTCACTAAAAATCGATCAACAGAAAACGCCGGTAATAAAGATCTCCAAGCCGATCACGATCAGAATCGCACCGCCGAGAATGGTTGCCTTGCCCGCGAGCTTGGTTCCCATCTTTCTGCCGAGAAGAACACCGATGGCACATATAATGAAGGTAACCAAAGCGATCAACGTTGCCGCAAGAATTGCCAATGGCAGATTGTACTCGGCAATGGTAAAGCCAACCGAAAGCGCGTCGATCGAGGTAGCAACCCCCTGCACCAAGAGCCCCACCAAGCCAAGTCGCACACATTCGCACTCACCGTCATCGCCCTTGATACCGTCATAAAGCATCTTTCCGCCGATAAATCCGAGCAAAGCGAGAGCGATCCACGGAATGAACGGCTCAAACGCCTGAAAATATCCGAGAAGCGTGTGGATGCAGATCCAACCCAACATGGGCATCACGCCCTGAAAGAGTGCAAAGATCGCCGCAATTCCGCACGCCTTGCGCGTTCTCATACACGGCTCATTAAGACCGTTGGCAAGAGAAACCGAAAAGGCATCCGCGGCAAGCGCTACACCAAGCGACAGATTGACAAAGAAAAATTGAAAACCAAGATTCATCTGTTACATCCTTCCTTTTAATAAATGAAATAAAAAAACGGTACG
>JAZRGI010000048.1:0-3649 GCA_045644105.1 Eubacteriales bacterium
CCGCTTGGCCTCCGACTTCTTTGGTGCCTTGAGGCAAACTCGCTTCCCGGCATGACACCTACAAGTCTGTTGCCTCTGTCGGCATCGGTAAGCGGTATCGATTACCAACAATTGTGCGAGATCATCGTGACACAATGTTGACCGAGTGCCTGCCGCGGGCCCTCTAAACCGTGTTTTTGCCTTCCTTTTGCATGGAAATATCGGTGTGGGCTTGACAAAAGAATAAAAATAACTTATAATTAAAATCGAAGAATAAAAAAGCATATGGAGGAACCCGTATTATGAAAGCTGTTATTTCCGTAACGGGAAAGGATACCGTTGGAATTATTGCCGAGGTTGCATCGGTTTGTGCCGAGCACGGCGCGAATATCGTAGATATTACGCAGAGCGTTTTGAGTGAATATTTTGCAATGATCATGCTTGCCGATATTGATCATCTCAATATCGCGTTTGCCGATTTTGTAGATAAGTTGACTCTGCTTGGAAACGAGCGCAAGCTTGTGATCCATGCTATGCACGAAGATATTTTCAACACCATGCATCACATTTAAGGAGGCTCCAAGATGATCAACACGCAAGACATCATGGAAACGATCGGCATGATCCGAGAGGAATGCCTTGATATTCGCACGATCACCATGGGAATTTCTCTTTGGGATTGCGTCAGTGACGACACCGATCGTCTTTGCGAAAAAATATACGACAAGATCACCAAAAAGGCAGAGCATCTTGTTGCAACGGGAGCCGATATCGAAAAGATGTACGGTATTCCGATCGTCAACAAGCGCGTTTCGGTTACCCCGGTATCGTTGATCGGAGGAGCCTGCTCGCCGGACGGATACATGAGGATCGCCCAAACTCTGCAACGCGCGGCAGATACGCTTGGCATCAACTTTATCGGCGGTTTTTCGGCGTTGGTGCAAAAGGGAATGACGCCGGGAGCGAGAAATATGATCTCGGTTTTGCCGGAGGCGCTCACGGAAACACGCAACGTTTGTTCTTCGGTCAACGTTGCGTCCACAAAGGCGGGAATCAATATGGATGCGATCGCTTTGATGGGATCGGCGATCAAGCGTGCTGCATATCTGACAAAGGACGAAAACTCGATCGCCTGCGCAAAGCTCGTGGTGTTTGCAAACGTTCCCGAGGATAACCCGTTCATGGCGGGCGCATTCTGCGGAATCGGTGAGCCGGATGCCGCAATCAACGTTGGTGTCAGTGGCCCCGGTGTGGTTGCTTCGGCGATCCGCCGTGCCGGAAACTGTGACCTTTCCGAGCTTGCCGACGTCATCAAAAAGACGGCGTTTAAGATTACGCGTGTGGGACAGTTGGTTGCCAACGAGGCGGCAAAGCGACTCAACACACCCTTTGGTATCGTCGATCTCTCGTTGGCACCTACCCCTGCTATCGGGGACTCGGTGGCATACATCTTGGAGGAAATGGGACTTGAGTCCTGCGGTGCGTACGGTACCACGGCGGCACTTGCCATGCTCAATGACGCGGTTAAGAAGGGCGGTGTGATGGCTTCCTCGCACGTAGGCGGACTTTCGGGTGCGTTTATCCCTGTTTCCGAGGATGCGGGCATGATCGCGGCTGCCGAGCGCGGCGCTCTGACGCTTGAGAAGCTTGAGGCAATGACGGCAGTCTGCTCGGTGGGTCTTGATATGATCGCCATTCCCGGTGATACGCCGGAGGAAGTGATCGACGGTATGATCGCCGATGAGATCGCTATCGGCGTGGTCAATACCAAGACCACTGCGGTGCGTGTCATTCCCGCATATGGAAAGGTTGCGGGAGAGAGTGTCAGCTTCGGCGGACTTCTCGGAACGGCACCCGTCATGAAGATCAACAACTATTCACCCGCAAAATTTATCGGACGCGGCGGTAGAATTCCCGCACCGATCCATAGCTTGAAGAACTGATTTTGAGTCGGTCAATTGAAAGCGGTAGCGGGGCAGAGTGGTGCGTACGCGATCGGCGCAATGGTTGGTGTCAGTACCTATTTGTACCGTCGTCAAGCCGATACCGTGCTGATGTTGGTTAATGCAAACGTTGACGTTCTCGAAAATCCGACATTGCAGATCGGCGGTATTGCTTTTACAAAAATAAAAAGGCTTTGCCGCGACGGTAGCTTTTCGGACTGTCGGTTTGTGCAAGATGGCGACGAGATCGTTTTGAACGATACACTGGATTATCTTTCTTCCTCGGTCTACGTGCTAGAATAAAAAAGGTTGCCGTAACAAAAAAGTGCAGAGAATTTTGTGAAATTCTCTGCACTTTTTTGAAAAGCCCTGCACGGGCACAAGGAAGTATTGTGAAATACTTTACTGCCGCAAAACGTGAAATAATATGCTATTGCATATTGTGAAATATCTTGCTTGGTTCACTCGATGGGAAATGGGATTTGCCCACGTTCGCCATTGCGGCATCCAAACTGTTTAGTACGGCGGATTTTCCTCTTTCTGTGTGTGGCTCATCATGTTGACGACTCCTTTCGCGGTTTATTCGGCTTCGGGAACGATCAGACCGTATGCACCGTCACGCCGCGTATAAACTACGCAGGTCGCGCCGGTCTGGTCATCATTGAATACGAAGAATTGGTGTCCCAAAAGATTCATTTGCAGAATCGCTTCATCGGGGGACATGGGCTTGGTGGAGTAGGTCTTGGTGCGGATAATGGTTTCCTCATCGGCAACACTGTCGTCAAACTCCTCTTCTGCGGGTGGAATGAAAGCGCCCTCGCGCAATCGTCTGGACAGACGCGTTTTGTTTTTGCGGATCTGTCGTTCAATATTGGTAACGGCATCATCCAGTGCATCTCTGAAACTGTCGGCGCCGACCTCGCTGCGGAAGAGCGTACCCGCAGCAGATATGGTAATTTCGATGTTTTTCTCATTATGTTTGCAGCTTAAGGTGACCGTTGCGTCGCCCTCGCCGGAAAAGAACTTGTCAAGCTTCGTAAGCTTTTTGTCAATGAGGAGCTTCATATCCTCATAGACGTTCATCTGCCTGCCTATAATGGTAATCTTCATGTTGAATACCTTCCTTTCTCGGGTTCTCTACAACGGAGATCTACTCCGCATTTTTATTATAGCACAGTTTTTTGGGGGTGTAAACACGAAAACAGGCATTTCTCCCTAATGACGAAAGCTTTGTGAAATGTGATATTATTTTTTGAAAAAGTCAAAAAAGAGTGATTGACATCATGAAAAAAATTTGATATAATAATAAAAGAGCGTGCATCTCGAAAGGATGCTTTTTTTATTATCCGAGGAAAGGTGAGGCGAGAGAGGGTTATGAGTGAGATCGGTGAGCGGATCGGTAAGTTGAGATCGAAACTGTTATATCACGCCAAGCGTTATTACGTTGACGATGATCCCGAAATTTCGGATTATGAATACGACATGATGTATGCGGAGCTTTTGCGTTTGGAAGTGGAGCATCCCGAATGTTTTGATCCCGCATCGCCCACGCAACGTGTAGGCGGAAAGCCGTTGGATAAGTTTGAAAAGGTGACGCACACGGTGCAAATGAACTCCCTGTCCGACGTTTTTTCTTATGATGAGTTAAGGGATTTTCTGACACGAGTTGAGCAGACGGTCGAGAAGCCCGTTTACTCGGTAGAACCCAAAATTGACGGTCTTTCGGT
>JAZRGI010000049.1:0-4054 GCA_045644105.1 Eubacteriales bacterium
ACCACGCCACCAACGAGGGCACCTGCTCCTGGGCGGAGTTTGCAGGTGAGATCATGCGTCAGGCAGGAAAGAGTACGCAGATACACCCCATTCCCTCGAGTCAGTATCCCACCCGCGCCGTACGTCCGCTCAACTCGCGCATGAGCAAAGATAAGCTCACGGAAAACGGATTTTCCCGTCTGCCCGATTGGAAAGATGCCTTGTCGCGCTATCTGACCGAACTTGCACAAACCAACGACTAACGATCCCCCTGCGCAAAGATCCAACCAACCTCGCAAGGAAAGGAAACTGTTTATGAAAAACAAAGCTCTCCGCATATGTGCCATCGCATTCGCGGTCTATTTAGCACTGGGCGCGCTCTTTTATTGGGTTGCGGGCGATAGCCTGCATTTCACCTCGGTTGCCACCGATACCGTTGCCAGCAAATCCTCACTTGGCGAATTTACCGAGGGAGAACAAATCCGACAGGCATTCCTGTGTGAATTCGACACGTTGGAAAGTCTGACGTTGACGGTCGGAACCATGGCAAGAGTCAACACCGACAACATTGTTGCAGAGTTGTTTGACGAAAACAACGTATGCCTGCAAAGGGTTGAGATCGACACCTCTACCATGAAGGATTTCTCCGAGCATACCATTGCATTCTCCCCCATCGATAACGCAAAGGGCAGATTCTTTACCCTGCAACTGACCAGTCAAAGGGGCACGTTGCGCAATTCGATCACCTTCTATTACGGAAACTCGGTTGCTACCGGCCGTGTGGACATCCCCGTAGAGATCAAAGATACCGAGGCACTCTACCTCAACGGTGAGCGCATGACCGACGAGGACGGAAACCCCTGTTGCCTGTGCCTGCGCGTATCGGGTGTCAACTATCATTGGTTCGGTGCATATTATTGGTTCATTTACGCAGGCGGTGCGCTTGCTCTGCTCCTTGTACTGTTGCACACGCTCTATTGCCGCAAAAACGGAAAACGCAATCCCATCCTTTCGGTGGTCGGTTCTCTTACCAAATACAACTTCCTGATCCGTCAGTTGGTTGCAAGAGATTTTAAGACCAAGTACAAAAGATCGGTACTCGGCATGCTTTGGAGCTTTCTCAACCCCCTGCTCACCATGAGCATTCAGTATGTGGTCTTCTCCACCCTGTTCAAGTCCTCCATCGATAACTTTGTCATCTATCTGCTCAGTGGTATCGTCTGCTTCAACTTCTTCAGTGAAGCAACCGGAATGTGCCTTGTGAGCATCATCGGAAACGCGACGTTGATCAACAAGGTCTACGTTCCCAAATATATCTATCCCTTCTCTCGCACCCTCTCCTCTTCCATCAATCTGTTGCTCTCTCTGGTGCCTCTGCTTCTGATGCTTCTGATTACACGCACCCCCATTACCCCCGCCATTCTCTTGCTCCCCTTCGTTCTCCTGATGCTCTTCCTGCTCAGCTACGGTGTGGGACTGATCCTTGCAACGATGATGGTATTCTTCCGTGACACGCAGTTCCTCTGGGGCATCTTCTCGATGCTTCTGATGTATCTGACACCCGTGTTCTATCCCGAAAGCATTATCCCCGATCGCTTTATCACGGTATATAAGCTCAACCCCCTCTACCACGTTCTGCGCTTTATCCGCAGCATTCTCATCGATGGCGTATCATTGGAGCCGAAAGCATATCTGTATTGTATGCTCCTGTGCTTGATTCCCTTTGCGATCGGCGTCATCGTATTCCGCAGAAACCAGGATAAATTCGTACTGAATATCTAATGCAAGAAAGGATTACGAGCACGAAATGATCAAGGCAAATCATATTACGGTCAGTTACCGTATGTCTCACGATAAAATACAAAGCATCAAAGAATATCTTGTAGCAATGCTCAAGCGCAAACTGAAATACGAGGAATTCCACGCGCTCAAGGACGTCAGCTTTGAGATCAAAAAAGGCGAGGTCGTCGGCATTGTCGGAAACAACGGCGCAGGTAAAAGTACACTGCTCAAGGTCATCTCCGGTATTCTCCGCCCGACTCGGGGCAACGTTGAGGTCAACGGAAACGTCGTTCCCATGTTGGAGCTCGGAAGCGGCTTTGACTTTGACCTGACGGGACGCGAAAACGTCTTTCTCAACGGTTCCATTCTCGGATATTCCGAAAGCTTCTTGAAATCAAAATACAATGAAATTGTCGAATTTTCGGAGCTTGGCGAGTTTATTGACATTCCCATGCGAAATTACTCGTCGGGAATGATCATGCGTCTTGCCTTCTCGATTGCCTCTATGGTAAGTCCCGACGTTCTGATCGTTGACGAAATTCTGGCGGTGGGTGATGCCACATTCCAGGAAAAGAGCTATGCACGCATGACCGAACTGATGAGCCACGGTACCACGGTACTTCTCGTTTCGCACAACATCGATCAAATTCGTAATCTGTGTGATCGCGTCATTTGGTTGGATCACGGTAACGTCGTTGCCATCGGCGATACGGCAGAGATTTGCGATCGCTACTCTTCTTCTCACTAACCGATAAAAAACACACAAAAAAAGGATACAAGCCATGATAAAACATGCAAGCTTACAGATACAGGCGGTTTTATACAAAAACCAACCCAAAGAGTTGATCCGTGCATTGGAATCTTTGGTGAATGCCGTCCGCCACGACAGAGAAAACAACCAACTTCTCGGCGACGTTCGTTTTTGTTGGGGCGATGCATCCCCCGAACCGATTTTTGCCGAAGAGGACATCGATGCCCTCAACCACCGCTTGGGCGACCTGGTTACTGTTACTTATACCTTCTTTAACGAAAATACCGGCTACGGTAAGGGACACAATCTCTTGGCGGCGGAATGTGACACCGACTATCTGATGATTGAAAACCCCGATATCATGGTGGCGGGGGATTACTTCTACCATATGCTCTCGCCCTTCGCAAACGCAAAGGTGGGCTTGACCGAGGCACGGCAAACACCGATCGAGCATCCCAAGCGCTACAACGAGCAAACCTTGGAAACCGAGTGGTCATCGGGTGCCTGCTTCATCATTTCCACCGCGCTTTACCAAAAGCTTGAAGGATTTGACACCGACAGTTTCTTCATGTACTCCGAGGACGTCGATCTTTCTCTGCGCATTCGCCGTGAGGGTAAAAAACTGATCTATCAGCCCGCCGCTCCGGTCTACCACGCAAAGCAGGTGGATCCCTACGCGCAGCTTTCTCATACAAAAACCGAGATCCGCTACTCCGCAGAATCGCAGATGGTTCTCGCTTATAAGTGGAACAAGCCCCAATTGCTTTCCCTTATGTTGCGCACCTTTGAAAACGGAAACGACCTCCAAAAAGAGGCAGCCGCGTCCTTCCGTCGTCGTTTGAACGCAAACGAATTGAAGCGTATTCCCAACAAAACCGAACTGTTTGACGACCGTTTGTTGGAAAATCGCTTTTCACTTTAAATATCAAGAAAGGAATACGCGCACAACCTTGCCAAAGCCAAAAGGTATGTGTAGCTTCTTGTTATCATGACGAAACAATCTTCCCCCGCACCGTTTTCCAAAGAAGCAACGGAGCTGTTAACGTCTTATACGCTGATGCATGAATATCAGCAAAAAATGCAAGGCTTTCTGTTTCCCGACGGTTCCCTGCCAACCGTACCTGAAACCAAAGATGAGAACGTGCCCTTTTTGTCGATCATCATGCGCACACAGGGAAAACGTTTTGAAGCTCTGAAGGAGGCGTTGCTCTGCCTGCAATCGCAAACCGATGACGACTTTGAGATCATTTTGATCGTACATAAAGGCGACGATGACGGCAAGGCATCGGTTTTGAAGTTGCTTGATACCCTGACACCCGATTTCAGGAAAAAGATTCGTCAGGAAAACCTCGATACCGGAACACGCACCGCACCTCTGAATTACGGAGCATCGTTGGCACGCGGATCGTATTTTGCAATGTTGGATGACGACGATCTTCTCTTTGACAATTGGGTGGAGAATTTCCATTCCGCCGCCCGAAAGCATCCGAAAACCGTCATTCGTTGCTACGGTTGTACGCAGGTCTGGAAAGCGGTGGAAAC
>JAZRGI010000050.1:0-1742 GCA_045644105.1 Eubacteriales bacterium
AAGGAGGGAATCGGGATTCCCTTCCCGCAGTTGGACGTCCATGTAAAAAGTGATCGATAATTTGCCTCGTGACGCGGCGGTGTTGCGTCCGAGGGATGGCTTATGAAAGGCGGAATGAGTATGAAAAAAACGATCGACGCACCTCTTTTGGTGCAAATGCTTGCCAAAAAGCAGATCACCGTTGGTACGGCAGAGTCCTGCACCGGCGGTCTGGTTGCCAAACGGATTACCGACGTTGCGGGAAGCTCGCAGGTGCTTCGCGGCGGTTTCGTTACCTATACCAACGAGATCAAGACGCGGTTGCTTGGCGTTGATCCGTTGATCTTTGCGCGCGAGAGCGAGGTAAGCCACGCCTGTGCAAAAGCGATGGCGGCAGGCGCGAAAGAGCGACTTGACGTAACGCTTGCCGTATCGTTGACCGGATTTGCGGGACCGACGGGCGGAACCGAAGCCGATCCCGTAGGAACGGTTTATATCGGTATCGCATCGCCTCGCGGTGTTACGAGTGAGCGCTTTACGGCACCCGATTGCTCTACGCGCGAAGGGGTGCGCAATGCCGCTGCCGTGCGCGCGTTGGAGCTATTGTACCGCGAGGCAGAGCTTTTGACAGAATAAGCAGATCTCCGTTGCAGGGCATCGTATGCCGGCAACGGGGATTTTTTAATAATTGCATGGCGCAAAGGAGAAATAATTTGTAAAACATTTTGATAGGGATAGACATTTGACACTTTTTATGATACAATATAAAGGATGGCTCGCAAATAACACGGAAGAGGGGGAATCACGTTTTTCCGTGTTTGACATATTCTGTATTATATCGATTTGACAAGAGGTGGAACAGTTGAAGATCGTTGTACTTGCGGGTGGATATTCACCTGAACGGGAGGTTTCCTTAACGTCCGGAAGCCTGATTGCCAATGCGTTGATGCAAAACGGGCATCGCGTGTTACTGTTGGACGTTTACGAGGGGATCCGCGAGCTTCCCGATGACGTCGATCGGCTTTTTTTGGACGGTGGACGTTATGAGCATTCGGTATCCGAAAGGGTTCCCGATCTTGAGGCGCTTCGTGCGAGGTGTCAAAATGGCGATGCTTTGATCGGTGCCAATGTTTTGCGCTTGTGCGCGATGGCGGATAAGGTCTTTCTGGCCCTGCACGGTTCGATGGGCGAGAACGGTCAGCTGCAGGCAACGCTTGACAGTCACGGAATCCGTTATACCGGATCGGGCTATGCGGGAAGTATGCTTGCGATGGACAAGGACATTTCCAAAAGACTGTTTCGCGATGCCGGTATTCCCACGCCCGACTGGTTGTGGTTTGATCTTTTGGAGGGTGATCGTCAAATGCTTCTTCGGGAGATTGGTTTGCCCTGCGTGGTAAAGCCCTGCGATTGCGGCTCCAGTGTCGGCGTTTCGATGGTGGATACCGAGAAAGAGCTTGATCTGGCATTGACCGAGGCGGCAAAATGGGGACGCTTTGCGGTGGTGGAGAAAAAGATCGTCGGACGCGAGTTGACGGTTGGAATTCTTTGCGGCAAGACTCTGCCTGCGGTCGAGATCATTCCCAACGAAGGTTTTTACGATTACAAAAACAAGTATCAGGGAACCACACGCGAGATCTGCCCCGCTAAGATCGACGGTGCGGTTGCCAAAAGAGCGGCGGAGTTGACGCAAAAGGGCTTTGCGGCACTGCGGTTGAGCGGATACGCGCGCTTTGATTATCTGTTGGATGAAAAAGGCGAGC
>JAZRGI010000051.1:0-4836 GCA_045644105.1 Eubacteriales bacterium
GAAAATCGGTTGGAGCATCGCTTTGCAACTGGGCCGATCGTGTCAGACGCATGGGTGACGTCAAGGACGCGTTTACGGAAATGAGTGAAAACGAATACGTGGAATCGATCGCCATCGATCGTTTGGAGCTTGGAAGCGGACGCGCACGAATGGTATTGGGAATGCGAGAGGGGCTTTATTATGAAGTTGTCAGTGAACTGACGGGATTTGACGTGACGGGCGAACGTGAATTGATTTCCCTGATGCAATCGCTTGCCGTTGTCAAGGAAAAATACGATAAGGTTTCCGAGGCTCTGGAGCGTGTCAACGAATGCGGATACGGTATCGTAATGCCCGACGTTGAGGATCTTCATCTGGAGGAGCCGCGCATCGTTAAGCAGGCGGGAGGTTACGGTGTGAAGCTTCGCGCGGCGGCTCAGTCGATCCATATGATCCGTGCGAATATCGAAACCGAGATCAATCCCATCGTCGGTACCGAGCAGCAATCCGAGGATCTTGTGCGTTATATGCTTCGTGAATTTGAGGAGGATCCCAAAAGCATCTGGAATTCCAATCTGTTTGGAAAGACACTTCATGAATTGGTCAACGAGGGACTTCACACAAAGCTTGAGCATATGCCGGATGAATCGCGAAAAAAACTTTCCGAAACGCTTGAGCGCATCATCAACGAGGGCAGTAACGGTTTGATCTGCATCCTTTTATAAGAGGCAAAAAAACGGGAGAACTGCCGCGCGTGCGGTAACTTCCGTTTTTTTCTTTGCAAAAATATGTCTGAATCAATTTTACGGAAGGAGTTTTTTATGAAAAAATCTTTGAAATCAAGCTTTTTCTTAATTTTTATGGCGGTTTGGTTGTCTTTTTACGGAGTGTTCGGTTGCTTGGCGGAGCAGGATGTCATCCCGATCCAATCGACACGGGAAGACGGTGTGTCTGACGGCTCTCTGAACCTGAATTGCAAAAGCGTGATTCTGATGGAGGAACATACGGGGACCGTGCTTTATCAACAGAACGCAGACGAAGCATTGCCGCCGGCATCGGTAACCAAGATCATGACGTTGCTTTTGGTGATGGAGGCGATCGAAGCCGGGACGGTACTTCCCGATACGCGGATCTCGGTGTCGGCAAATGCTGCATCTATGGGAGGTTCGCAGGTCTATCTGAAAGAGGGCGAGGTGATGACGGTGGAGGAGCTTCTCAAATGTGTCGTCATCGCTTCCGCAAACGATGCCGCCGTGGCACTTGCCGAGCATATTTCGGGCAGTGTTTCGGCATTTGTTGAAAAGATGAATCGTCGGGCAGAGCAACTCGGAATGAAAAATACGCGCTTTGAAAACGTGACGGGGCTTGACGATACCGCAAAAGAACATCTTACCAGTGCAAGAGATATTGCCATCATGTCAAGAGAGTTGATCCAATACGATATGGTTTTGAAATACAGCTCGTTATGGATGGATTCGATTCGCGACGGGGCATTCGGTCTGACCAATACCAATCGCCTTGTTCGCTTTTATCCGGGGTGTACCGGACTGAAAACGGGATCAACCGCAAAGGCGGGATTTTGTGTCAGTGTTACGGCAAAAAGAGAATCGCTTTCACTGATCTGTGTGGTGATGGGGGCCGAATCCAGAGATGCAAGAAACGCAATCGCGACGCAGCTTCTGGACTGGGGATTTGCCAATTATGCGCTCTACCAATCCGAGGCGGAGGAATTGTCTGCGGTCGGCGTGGTCGGCGGTGTCAAGGATCACTGTAGGATTGGATACGGGGAATTTTGTTGTGTGCTTCCAAAGGGAGATTGTGCCAACGTGGAGAAAAAAATCGTCATGCCCGAATTCGTTGCGTCGCCTGTCTGTTCGGGGGATGAAGTGGGAAGTGTGGAGTTTTTTTTGAATGGAGAAAAGATCGGGACACTTCCCGTCACTGCCGTCGAGACGGTTAAACGAATCGGTTATTTTGATATATTTTGGAGGATGCTTTCTCGCTTTTTACTCATTTGAAGGAAACGTTTTTTGTGATTTTGACGAAAAATAAAAAAAACGATTTTTTTCTGAAAAAGATGTTGTTTTTTGCGAAAATATGATGTATAATAATGGATGAAAAAAATAAGGATGGTCGAAATCATGTCAATTAAATTGAACGACAAATACGTATCTTCGTATATCAATTCCCACGAGTATGCTTTTATCCAACCCCAGGTTACCGCCGCCGACCGTATGTTGCGCGACAAGACCGGCCCCGGCAATGATTTTTTGGGTTGGGTGGATCTGCCCGAGGCTTACGATAAGGAAGAATTTGCACGCATTCAACAGTGCGCAAAGAAGATCCAAAAGAACTGTGACGCACTGATCGTTATCGGTATCGGCGGCTCCTATCTCGGTGCCCGTGCCGTAATCGAGTATCTCAAGTCCCCTCTGTACAACACACTCAAGAAAGACACGCCGGAGATCTATTTTGCAGGTAATTGCATCAGTGCTGACGCACTCAACGAACTGCTTGCAATTTGCGAAGGCAAGGATATCTGCGTAAACGTAATTTCCAAGTCGGGAACCACCACCGAACCCGCCATCGCATTCCGCGTATTCCGTGCTTGGTTGGAAAAGAAATACGGCAAAGAGGGCGCGCGTGAGCGTATCTTCGTAACCACCGATAAGGCGCGCGGAACACTCAAGCAGTTCTCCACCGATGAGGGGTATGAAACCTTTGTTGTTCCGGATGACGTTGGCGGTCGTTTCTCGGTTCTGACGGCGGTTGGTCTGCTTCCCATTGCGGTTGCGGGTATCGACATTGAGCAGTTGATGGCAGGTGCCGCTGCGGCAAGCCATCGCTATACCGATACCGACATCAACAACAACGATTGTTATCGTTATGCCGCAATCCGCAACATCCTGTACCGCAAGGGTAAGGTGGTTGAGGTTTTGGCGAGCTATGAGCCTTTCTCGGCAATGTTGAGCGAGTGGTGGAAGCAGCTTTACGGCGAGAGTGAAGGTAAAGACCAAAAGGGTATCTATCCTTCCTCCGTTATTTTCTCCACCGATTTGCACTCGCTCGGTCAGTATATTCAGGATGGAAGCCGCACTCTGTTTGAAACGGTTCTCGATATTGCCGACACCGGAAGCAGCTTCGAGATTCCCGTGGATCCCGACAACGTTGACGGCTTGAACTTTCTGTCCGGCAAAGATCTCAATCTTGTCAAGAAGACTGCAATGCAGGGTACGATCCTCGCACACGTAGACGGCGGCGTTCCCAATATTCTGATCGAGGTCAGTGAGAAGAGCGCGTACGTTCTGGGTGAGCTTCTGTATTTCTTTGAGCTTGCTTGCGCGATTTCGGGTTATATGCTTTCGGTCAATCCTTTCGATCAGCCCGGCGTTGAATCCTACAAAAAGAATATGTTTGCACTGCTTGGCAAGCCCGGATATGAGGATCTGCGCAAAGAGCTTGAAGAAAGACTGAAAAATTAATCGGGAACATACAAAAAACTCTTGACTTTACTTGCATAATTTGGTATAATAATATTACAAGGACGGAATTTTTATTTCTGTTCGTAATTTGGGAGGTAAACACTTATGTTGAAATTAATTATTGGCGTAAAAGGTACCGGAAAAACCAAGACCTTGATCAACTTGGTCAACGGTGCGTTGGAGGTTACCAAGGGTGACGTTGTCTGCATTGAGAAGGGCGTAACTCTGAGATATGATATTAAGCCGACGGCAAGACTCGTCGACGTTGAAGAATATATGGTAGACGATGCACAGTCCCTTTACGGATTCATCGCGGGTATTCTTGCAAGCAATCACGACGTAACCGATCTCTTCCTTGACGGTACGCTCAAGATCTGCAACTACGACTACGACGCATTTGAGAAGTTGGTTGTCGCTCTTGATAAGCTGGTTGAGAAGGTTGGCTTGAATATGACGATGACGGTTTCCATGCCCGAGGAAAAGGTTACCGATACCATCCGCAAGTTCATCTGATTTAACATCAATTATTGTACCGCAGTTCTGCGCGTGTCGTTTGGCAGGACTGCGGTATTCTTATACGACAACACAGGGAAAGGGGGAGCAGGGATTTGATCCTGATCATTGCAGAAAAGCCGAGTCTTGCGCGTAATATCGCAGCGGGAATCGGACCGGCACAAAGACGCGACGGATATCTGGAAGCGCAGGACTATCTGATTACGTGGGCGTTCGGACATTTGTTTTCGTTGTGCGATATCGAGCACTATCAACCGCAGGCAGACGCCAATGCGCGTTGGAGCATGGATAATCTTCCTTGCTTTCCGCGTGAATTTGAGTTTGAATTGCGCCGTGGGACCGACAAAGAGGTCGATTCGGGTGTGCGGCATCAGTTTGAGGTGATCCGCTATCTTTGCAATCGCGAGGATGTAGACACCGTTGTCAATGCGGGGGACGCAGACCGCGAGGGTGAGATCATCGTCCGTTTGTGCATTCAAAATGCTTTACAAGCGCCAAAACGGCAGATGCGTCTTTGGTTACCCGACCAGACGCCCGAAACCGTTAAGAAGGCACTTTCGGAGATGAAAACCGAAAGTGAGTATGATCTGCTTGCTTCCGAAGGTTTTGCGAGAACCTATATCGATTGGCTCTACGGTGTCAATCTGACGCGCTATGCCACCCTCAAAACCGGTACGCTTCTGCGTGTCGGTCGTGTGATCGTACCGATCGTCAAGGCGATCTATGACAGAGATATGTCGATCCGCAAGTTTGTTCCGGGCAAATATTTTGCTATGGTGAGCCGAGAGATCACAAACGGTGAAACGGTAGAATTAACCTCCAAAAACAAGTTTGAGGAGAACCAATTGCCCGAGGCGCAAAG
>JAZRGI010000052.1:0-1515 GCA_045644105.1 Eubacteriales bacterium
TTTAAGGCGCAGCCGAGGTGAGGACAACGGGGCGCGGTGGGCGTGAGAAGTCCGACGACCGAATCAAAAGCGTTAACGGCAAGCCGCGGGCGTAAGATTGTGCGTGATGGATCGAAAACTGCGGCGTAGGGATTGGATTTATCTCTGACGAGATCGCAAAGGATATCTGCCGCGACCATGGCGTTTGTCATACCCCACTTGTTAAAGCCGGTTGCCACAAAGACATCCGGCGTGGATCTCGCGTACTGCCCGATATAAGGAACATCGTCCAGCGTCATGCAATCCTGCGTTGCCCATTTTTGGGCGATCTCGACGTTTTTATAATGCTTACGAGCAAAATCTTCAAGCTCCTGCCAACAGCCGCCTTTCTTGCCCGTGCGGTGTCCGCCACCACCGAGGAGCAACAGGTCTCCGTAGCTTCGGAAGGACAGCCCCGTATCCGATTCGTCTACGTACATACCGCTGACGTTCTGCGCACCCCTGAGGGCTATGACGTAGGAACGGTGTTGATAGAGCTTTAAGGGGTATAAACCGTGCTTGTTGAGCATCGGGAAATGGGTGGCAATGATCAGCTTTTTGTAGGTGATCTCACCATGGTTGGTTTTTGCCTTGTGTGGCATTAGTTCTGTGACCTTGGTATGCTCGTAGATGGGCAGATCTTTTGCGATGGCATAGAGAAATTTCAACGGATGAAACTGCGCTTGATCTTTGACGCGCACAACACCTGCCACCGTAAACGGAAGCTGGCGGGCATCCGAAAATTCGGCTTTCATACCGATGCGGTTAAGCGCGGTTACTTCTTTTTCGATTTTCTTATGGTCGGTCAAGGAGTAAACGTAATGATCCCTCGTTTCATAGTCACATTCAATACTTTCGCAAAGTCGGGCGTATTTCGTGATCGCTTTACTCTGCGCCTCTACGTAAAGCCTTGCCCTGTTCTTGCCAAAGCGGCATATCATTTTGTCGTAGATCAATCCATGTTGTAACGTGATTTTCGCCGTGGTGTTCTTGGTGATACCGCTGCAGATCTCGGTCGCTTCCACCAACAAACAATCTACCCCCGCATTTTTGAGCTTGTTGGCACATAAAATCCCGGCGATACCGCCACCGATGATCAACACGTCAACGTTTTTATTCCCATTATGCGCATCAAACTGCGGCTTTTGAGCCGTTTTCACCCATACCGATTCCATATCAATCCTCCGGTTTATAGTATGAGTAGTATTTGTGATTTTTGAGTCTTACATACCTGTCAAAAACTCGTATAGATCACTTTAGAAATGCCGATAATAAAAAGGATAACGGAGGTGAAGATATGAGCAATCGATTGGCAAACGAAACGAGTCCCTATTTGCTTCAACACAAGGACAATCCCGTTGAGTGGTATCCTTGGTGCGACGAGGCGTTTGAACTCGCGGCGAGGGAGGACAAGCCCATATTTTTAAGCATTGGATACAGCGCGTGCCATTGGTGCCACGTGCTCGCCCACGAGAGCTTTGAGGACGAAGAAATTGC
>JAZRGI010000053.1:0-10848 GCA_045644105.1 Eubacteriales bacterium
CTCTTCTCGTTCTGGATCCCGATATGGGAGTTTTTGACGCGCTTTGCACGGCCTTCAGTACTGCAGGAACAGGTGGCTTCGGCATCAAAAACGACAGTTTTGCAAGTTTTAGCCCGTACGTACAGATCGTTTGTACGGTGTTTATGCTTCTGTTCGGTGTGAATTTCAGTTGCTACTATCTGATTTTGCTCGGCAAGATCAAGGCTGTTTTTCGTGATGAAGAGTTACGGCTCTATATTGGAGTTGTGTGCGGCAGTATTCTGTTGATTACGTTGAATATCTTCCGACTTTACGGATCGGTGTGGGAGGCGTTGCGTCACTCGGCGTTTCAGGTTTCCACCATCATCAGTACCACCGGATTTGCAACTACCGATTTTGATCTTTGGCCGAGCTTTTCCAAGGCGATCCTCCTGCTTTTGATGTTGAGCGGCGGATGTGCCGGAAGCACGAGCGGCGGTATGAAGTTGGCGCGCGTTTTGTTGCTTCTCAAGGGTGTGCGCCGTAACATCAGACAGGTCATCAAGCCGCAACGCATTGAGGTGATCCGTGTCAACGGTTCATCTGTGGACGAGCGCGTTCTTTCTAATACCAACGCCTATCTCGCGGTTTACGTCATGATTCTTGTGGTTAGCTTCTTCCTGATCTCGTTGGACGGATTTTCGGTGATTACCAATCTAACGGCGGTGATCTCAACATTCAACAACATCGGTCCCGGATTTGACGCGATTGGCCCAACCTGCAATTTCTCGGTATTCAGTCCGTTCTCAAAGTTAATTCTGATCTTCAATATGCTTGCCGGACGACTTGAAATTTTTCCGATGTTGGTGCTTTTCTCTGCCGGGCAACTCAAAAGAAATTGTCTGTTCTCTGTTGAAAAAGCAGACTGACAAGACCAAAAACGATCATAAAATCCACCCGAAATTGTCAAAAATACGGGTGGATTTTATAAAAAAATATAACAAGAATTAGTCTTATTATAAAAATAGTCTTTAAAATTAAAAGCTCCGACCGCAAACGCGATCGGAGCAAAGGATAGAAAGTGATGGATTCTATACGATCTGGAAAATGAAGAATTTGAGATAATCGGTTTCCGGTACGTTCCAAAGAATGGGGTGATCGGGGGCTTGTTGCCGCGCCTCAATCTGTCGCAGTCCCACGCCCGCGTCCTCTGCTGCGTTATGCAACATCTGTTTGAAGTAGGTTTCGGTCATGAAATGCGAGCAGGAGCAGGTGGCAAGATAGCCGCCGCGCGGCAAGAGCTTCATTGCCTTGAGGTTGATCTCCTTATAGCCGCGGATGGCGTTTTTCAAAGTGTCGCGGCTCTTGGTGAAGGCGGGAGGATCGAGAATGATGAAATCGTAATTGCATTTCTTGGATTCTGCCATTGAGGTCAGAAGATCAAAAACGTCTGCCGTGACGAAATCCATGCGGTCGGCGAGGTGGTTTCTTTCTGCGTTTCTTTTTGCCATTTCGATGGCGTCCGCGGATACGTCCACGGCGGTAACGTGCGCCGCGTTTCCTGCGGCTGCGTTCAACGCGAATGAACCTGTGTGCGTAAAGCAATCCAGAACACGTCGTCCCTCCGCAATCTTACGGATGGCGGCACGGTTGTATTTTTGGTCAAGGAAAAATCCGGTTTTTTGTCCGTTGATGTAGTCCACCTGATAAACGACGCCGTTCTCGGTGATCTCGGTTTTGCCGTCAAGCGTTGTGGAAAGTCCTTCGCCTTCCCAAAAGGCGGTGTAGCAAGACATTCCCTCAAGCTCGCGGATGGCAACGTCGTTTCTTTCGTAAAGTGCCTCGATCTCCTGTCCGAATTCCTCGCGCAAAAGCGCAACCAACAGGCGGTAGAGCAGTGGCTTGATGTGTTCGATTCCGAGCGAAAGCACCTGCGTGACCAAAACCTTTCCAAAGCGATCCACCGTAAATCCGGGGAATGCGTCTGCCTCTCCGAATATCAGACGGCAACAGGAAAAATCCTCGTTTTTCATCACCGTGTGTCGATATTCGAGCGCCCAACGCAGCTTTCTTTCCCAAAAAGCCTCGTCGAAACGGTCGTTTGCGTTTTTGGAAACCACTCGGACACGAATTTTGGAATTGGCATTATAGAAGCCGGTTCCCAAGTATTTTCCTTTGGACGATTGAACGTCAACCAAAGCTCCGTTTTCCGGAGTGGCAGAAAGCGAGGTGACCTCGTCCGCGTATACCCAAACGTGACCTCCGCGCAACAGTTTCTCTCCCTTTGGGGTGATTGTGAGGATCGGGAATGATCTTTCCATGTCAAAATCCTTTCTTTTTGGAACGATTTTTCTGAAGTAATCTTATTATAGCACAGAATGCATAGCCTTTTTGTGTCATTCACAAAAAGTTAACATCATAAATACGACAGAATCCTTGAAATTATGAGAAAAAAAGGATAAAATATTTAAGATATGAAGAAGTAAATAAAGGAGGAAAAATATGTTAGAATTTCAAAATGTATCTTATAAAACCGACGACGGCAAAGAGATTTTGCGCAACGTCAGTTTGCAAATAGAAGATCGCTTCGTGGCAGTTACCGGCCCCAACGGCAGCGGAAAATCGACGATGGCGAAGCTGATCGCAGGTATTTACCAACCCACGTCCGGAAAAATTTTGTTGGACGGAGAAGATATTACCGACCTTTCGATTACCGACCGTGCCAAGCGCGGTATCAGCTTTGCTTTTCAACAACCCGTTCGCTTTAAGGGAATCAAGGTTAAGGATCTGATCTCGATGGCGTCCGGCAAGCAGACCTCGGTTTCCGATGCTTGCGCTTATCTTTCCGAAGTAGGACTTTGTGCCAAGGATTACGTTAACCGTGAGGTGGACGGATCGCTTTCGGGCGGAGAGTTGAAACGCATTGAAATTGCAATGATCAATGCACGTGGTACCAAATTGTCGGTATTTGACGAGCCGGAGGCGGGGATTGACCTGTGGAGCTTTAATAATCTGATCCAAGTATTCCGCAATATGTACGAGCGTACGCGCGGTACGATTCTGATCATTTCCCACCAGGAAAGAATTCTTGATATCGCGGACAAGATCATTGTGATTGCGGGTGGCGAGGTTGCCGCATACGGCGCGAAAAACGAGATCCTACCCGAGCTTCTCAACGCGCAGGCAGGGTGCCGCTTTACAAAGGAGGTACACGCGTAATGAATGCCATTCAAAAGAATTTGTTGGAGCAGGTAGCCGGTATTCACGAGGTTCCGCAGGGGGCGTATTCTCTGCGCATCAACGGAAATCTTTACGGCAAGAACGATTCCGAAAATATCAGTATCGTCAAAAAAGAAGATCAACCGGGAATCGATATTTATATTAAGCCCGGTACCAAAAACGAAAGCCTGCATATTCCTGTTCTGCTTTCTCAAACCGGCTTGAAGGAATTGGTATATAACGATTTTCACATCGGTGAAGATTGCGACGTGACCATTGTTGCCGGATGCGGTATTCACAACTCCGGTTCCGGAGAAAGTGAGCATAGCGGAATCCATTCCTTTTTCGTTGGTAAAAACGCACGTGTCAAATACGTGGAAAAGCACTACGGAGAAGGCGACGGTTCCGGAAAAAATGTGATGAATCCGACAACGGTAGCTATTCTGGAAGAAAATAGCTATATGGAGATGGAAACTGCGCAGATCAAAGGCGTTGATTCGACGCGCCGCAAAACCGACGCAAAGCTTGCTGCGGGGGCGACATTGATCGTGCGTGAGAAGATCATGACACACGGAGAGCAGTTTGCCGAAACCGATTTTACGGTGGATCTGGATGGAGAGGGTTGCGGTGCGCACCTTGTTTCGCGTTCGGTGGCAAAGGATAACAGCAGACAGACCTTTCTTTCGCGTGTGCGCGGAAACAACCGTTGTTCGGGACATACCGAATGCGACGCGATCATCATGGACGACGCGCAGGTGACGGCGCTCCCACAGATTGAAGCCAATCACGTTGACGCATCGTTGATTCACGAAGCGGCAATCGGCAAGATTGCGGGTGAGCAACTGATCAAACTGATGACGCTTGGTCTTACCGAAAAGGAAGCCGAAGAGCAGATTATCAACGGCTTTTTGAAGTGATTTCGGAACCTTGGAACGATTCCCGTCTTCCGAGCGTATCAAACAACCGAATACCCTTTGATAAGCCTATCAAACCGGGGCATGGCGCACAGAGAGGTGCCGTGTTCCGGTCTTTTTTATCGTTGATACCCGTTATTTTGTAAGACCGAAGACTTGGAAATCATCTTAAAAAGCACCGATTTGGTGAAACAAGCCGAAAAATATGGAAAATTTGCTCTTTTTGTGCAAATTGCGAGGATGTAGAAAAAAAAGGCTTATTTTTGTTGCAGTTGCACAATTGTCACCCTCGGGTTATCCTAAAAACAACCATCTCGCAGATTGTTTGATGGGTAAAAAATATTTACCAAACCGCAAATGAGATGTTTTATGTTTCAAAAACAATGTGGAAAAATGTACAAAAACGAAGGTAATATCCTAAAAACATACAAAATTACCGTAAATAATACTTACCATTTAAAAAATGAGGGCGTTTGTGAATTTTTTGAAAACAATGGAATTGTAAACTTTTTGAAACAACTATTTGTCTGCCGAATGAATATTGGAAAAAGAGGGCTTTTTGGCGGCTTTAATTCGTCTACGGTTGTGCTTGACAAAAAAACGGTTTTGTGGTATGATATTATATCATAATAGGGAGAAGTCTGCCCTGTTTGACAACAAAGCAGGGGAGAACCCGAATTAAGTTTTCAGGAGGAAACGCAAATGATGAAACAGAAATTCACAAGACTTGCATGCCTGATGCTGGCATTCCTATTTCTTGTGAGTACCGCCGTGGTTGCAGTAAGCGCAGCCGGTGGTTCGGCAGTGACCAACAAGTCGATTGCCGACTATGCCGACAAGCTGAACACGATCTCTTACCAAGAGTACATGAAAAAGTACGGCGAGTACTTTGTTGATCACAAGGATGCCGCAAGCGAAGCCTTGACCTTTGACGCTACGTCGGATTGGACTTTTGAAAAGAAGACCGGATCCAAGGTTGAGGTGATTGAGCTTTCCAACGGTGCATGGAAGCTTTCGGTTTACCAATTGGTTGAAGAACCCAATGAGGAAACCAACAAGATGGTTTTGGTGCGTAAGTTGGTCAAGGAATATACGTGGGACGAGGCTCTTGCGGCAGGCTATGCCAAGGAAGACCTTGTTTACGTTGATATTTATGACAACCGTAGCGCGCTTTATACGCCGAACAACGGATCGGTTACGTGGACTTTGAGTCTTGGCAACCGTCCCGCATCGCTTTACAGCATCGAGTTGGTTTACTACCCGATCGTCGGTAAGGCAACTGCCGTAGAGCGTGAGTTCTATCTGAACGGCGAGGCTCCCTTCTCGGAAGCACGCGCACTGACGCTTGAGAAGATCTGGTCTTCCTTTAAGCCTGACGGAACCTCTCCTTTGGAGGCGGTTTATACACTTGGCAAGAAGGATGATATCAACACGATTGTTGCAGAGGCAGAGGCTGCAGGATTGACGATTACGAGAGCGGAGGACAATTCTTTCGTTACCGTTGCCCGTCCCGTTGCCATTACACAGGCGATCTACGAATTTATCGAAAAATACAATCTGCGTTTCTTCATTACCGATGCAAACAACAACGAGTTGCGTCCTACGATGGTGCAGACACCCGAATGGACGGTTGCCGCTCTGCGTGACAGTGGCGGTTTCTATGCAAACGACTTTGGTTTTGTTGTTACTCCCGATAAGAACGGTGATATTCAGATCAGTTTGGACGGCGTAAACGAGAGCATGGCGCTTGCCGAGATCCGTCTGAACCCCTATCAGGGAACCCAGACCTACGCCGAATATATTGCATCGCTTAAAAATAATAATGTAGACACCAATCATGCCGGAACCGCGCAGATCAAGTTGGAGACCGAGTTGGTTTCCAAGGGCTCTTCCAACGGTGTTTATCCCGTTGAGGACCGTTCCTCTGCGTTGACCTCTCCTGCGGATACCACCAGAGTTCTTCTGAACACCATCGGTACCGAGAAGTGGTCTACTGCCGGACAGTGGGTAGAGTACAAGTTTAAGCTTGACGCAAAGGGCTCCTCGGGTATGTACGATATTTACAGCCGTTACAAGCAGAGCTATCTGGACGGTATGTACGTAAGCCGTATGTTGGAGATCTACACCGATTGCGCAACGCTTGAACAATATGTAGAGAAGTACGGAACCGCAGCAGGATTTTACGACGGCGTTCCCTTTGCGGAAGCATCGGGACTGCGTTACGATTACGGTACCAACTGGCAGATCACCCAATTGACCAATGGATACGATCTGAACGGCGACGGCAACGTCGATACCTACAGTATATACTTCCACGAGGGTGTTGAGTACACCATTCACCTGGAAGTTACGTTGGGTACCATGTCCGAGCGTGTTCAACAGATTCAGGATATTCTGGACTCTCTGAACGCCGATTACCTTTCTATTATTAAATTGACGGGAACCTCTCCCGACGATTACCGTGACTATAACTTCAAGAGTCTGCTTCCCGACACCCTGATGGATATGCTTTATCAGGCGGCAGAGGTTGAAGACCTTTCCAACTTCCTGAAGGCGACCGCAAAGGTATCTTCTACATATTCGGGTACCTGTGATAAGTTGGCGGCTCTGTTGCGCGACCTGGCGTACGATGAAGAACAGATTGCTAAAAATTTGGATAACTTTAAGACCTACGTCGGTAACCTCGGTACCTTCCTGACCGACGCAAAGACGCAGCCGTTGCAGCTTGACTATCTGATGATTCAGGGAACCGAAACCGCAGCTCCCAAGGCTGATGCAAATTTCTTCCAATCCTTCTGGCACGAGTGCAAGTCCTTTATCATGAGCTTCTTCCGTGACTACAACAGCATGGGTGCTATGGATGACGGCAACAACTCGCAGAACAATGCTTCCATCGACGTATGGTTTGCTTACGGTCGTGACCAGTCCCAGGTTATCCGTAACCTGACCACCAACCAGTTTACGCCCGATAGCCACATCTCGGTTGACCTGAAGTTGATTTCCGGCGGTACCCTGCTTCCTTCCATTTTGGCGGGTATGGGACCTGACGTTTATCTCGGTCTTGCCGACGAAACGGTTATTAACTACGCGATTCGTGGCGCGCTTGCCAATATTGAAACGATGGACGGCTTCTCTGAAATTGCGGAAAGCTATTTCACCAGAGCGGCAATGCTCCAGCTTGAGATTGCAGATGAGAACGACGTTGTTCACACCTACGGTCTGCCTGAAACCCAATCCTTCCAGATGATGTTCCTCCGTATGGACATTTTGGACGACCTTGACATTGAAATTCCCAAGACTTGGGAGGATATTTACACCGCTCAATCGAAGCTGGAAGCCAACAACATGGAGATCGGTTTGAACACCAACTATAAGATCTTCCTGTATCAGGACGGCGGTGATCTTTATGCCGATAACGGTATGAGAATCAACCTTGACTCGGTTAAGGGTCTTGCGGCGTTTGAAAAGATGTGTAACCTCTTTACACAACACTCCTTCCCGTATTCCTATAACGCAGCAAACCGTTTCAGAACAGGTGAGATGCCGATTATTCTTGCCGACTATACAGGTCTTTACAACCAGCTTAAGGTCTTTGCAACCGAAATTGACGGACGTTGGGCGTTTTTCCCGGTTCCCGGTACGGTACAGACCGACGAGGATGGCAATATCCTGCGTGATGAAGAGGGCAACCCCATTATCAACAATACCGCAGACTCCACCATCAGTGCAGTTGTTATGATCAACGAAATCGAGAATCCCACTGCCGCATGGAAGTTTATGAAGTGGTACGTTGGTAAGGACTGTCAGACCGAGTATGCAAACGAAATGGTTGCAATTATCGGTGACTCCGCAAAGCACGCAACCGCAAACCGCTATGCACTTGAGAGTATGCCTTGGACTCGTGACGAGTATGAAGAAGTTTCCAAGCAGTTCGAAAATCTTGCGGCAATCCCCAACTACCCCGGTTCTTACTTCATTGGTCGTCACACCAACTTCGCGTTCCTTGCTGCGTACAATGATGATGCAGATCCCAGCACCGAGTTGTTGGCTTACATCAACACCATCAACAAGGAAATTACCCGTAAGCGCGAAGAGTTCAATCTGGAAACTCTGGAAATCGGTCAGACGCTTGCTTCCAAGCGTATGAACCAAGCGATGAACGCCATCGACGCTCTGATTGCTCTTGTTGGCGAGAATAGCAAGTATGCCGAAATGATCGAGGACGTTAAGCGCGGTGTTGCTAACCAAAAATCCGTTCTGCTGAATGATGCGGCGCTCCAATTCTCCGCAACATTGGATTATAACTACATGGCAGATCTGAATGCCGTCGGAAAGGATACTGTCCTTGACTACGAAACCACCAAAGCAATGAAGCAGGAAATTATTAATAAAGTAAAGAACTATGATTTCTTTGTATACGTCAGCAAGCAATCTGCTGAAACCAAAAACGGTGGATACAAAATCAGTAGTCTGAACGAAAAGCAGTTGGTATTCTTCATTGCCGAAAGCTTGAGAAACGCTGCCGACGCATTGGATTCCTATCGATAATCGACCTATAAATTCTATATAAGGAGAAAGAGCAAATGTCATCAAAAACAGCAGAATATAAAGCTGTTGCCAGAAAAGATATGACTTACCGAGAGTGGATTTGGAAAGAGATGAAGCGCAATTGGATCGCATATGTGTTGATCCTGCCGTATATGATCATCTTTACCATGTTCACGATCGTGCCCGTCGTTCTTTCCTTCGTGATCAGCTTTACGGACTTTAACATGCTCCAAATGCCGAACATCGTTTGGCTTGAAAACTACATCAATTTGTTCTTTGCAGATGACGTCTTCCTGATTGCATGTAAGAATACGTTCATCTTTGCCGCAATCGTAGGACCTGCATCTTACCTGATGTCCTTCCTCGTTGCATGGTTTATCAATGAGCTTTCCCCCCGTATCCGCGCAATTGTAACCCTGATCTTCTATGCACCTTCCATTTCCGGACAGGTATATATGATTTGGGGTACGTTGTTCGCGGCGGACTCCCAGGGCTGGGTTAACGCAATGCTGATGGAAGTCGGCATTCTCGTTGAACCGAAGACCTGGTTCCAGGATGCAAACTGGGTTATGCCTCTTTGTATCGTCGTTGCCCTCTGGACCTCTCTTGGTACCTCCTTCCTGTCCTTTATCGCAGGTTTGCAGGGCGTTGACCGCTCCCTGTACGAGGCGGGTGCGGTGGACGGCGTTAAGAACCGTTGGCAAGAGCTTTGGTACATTACGTTGCCCAGCATGAAGCCGCAGCTGATGTTCGGTGCGATTATGGCGATCACCGGCGCGTTCGGTTTCGGTGGTGTTGTTACCGCATTGGCGGGCTTCCCCTCGGTAGACTACGCGGCGCATACCATTATGCATCACCTCGAGGACTACGGTGGATCACGTTATGAAATCGGTTATTCTTCTACGATCGCGGTTGTTCTGTTTATCGTCATGGTAGGCGCGAACATGGTCGTTAAGAAAGTTATTTCAAAGGTAGGTTCGTGATATGGCAAAATTAAGAACAAGAAAACATAAGGTCGTCCTCTCCCGTTCTGCGGGAGGCGACGCCGGTATCACGTTTGTGCTTACGATATTGGGTATCTTCATGTTCCTTCCCATGGTATACGTTCTCAGTCAATCGCTCAAGCCTCTTGACGAGCTTTGGATGTATCCCCCGCGTTTTATCGTACGCAACCCTACATTCAACAACTTTAAGGATCTGTTCGTATTGATGAACGACTCCTGGGTTCCGTTCTCGCGTTACATCTTCAATACCGTTCTGACTTCTGTCGGCGGTACCTTCGGACACCTGTTCCTGGCGTCCATGGCGGCATACGCATTGGCAAAGATCAAATTCCCCGGCGGAAAGGGTATCTTTAATACCATTCGTACCTCGCTGATGTTCCACGCTACGGTTACCGCAATTACCAGCTTTATCATCATGAGTTCCTTGAAGATGGTTGATACCTATCTTGCAATCATCATTCCCGCATGGGGCTCTACGTTGGGTCTGTACCTGATGAAGCAGTTTATGGACTCGGCAGTTCCGGATACGGTTCTTGAAAGTGCCCGTCTGGACGGCGCAAGCGAAATCCGTACCTATTGGACGATTGCGATGCCCATGGTTAAGCCTGCATGGCTGACTCTGATCATCTACTCGTTCCAGGGCTTGTGGAACGCAGGTTCTTCCATTTATATTTATTCCGAGCAGTTGAAATCGTGCAACTATGCAATCGGTCAGATCACCGCGGGCGGTATCAAGCGTCAAGGTGCTTCGGCTGCTGCGACCGTTCTGATGATGGCGGTACCGATTTTCGTATTTATTATTACCCAGTCGAACATCATCGAAAGGATGGGTTCCAGTGGTATGAAGGATTAAGGAGGACAATATGAAAAGAATAACATCTGTATTGCTGATTGTATTGTCGCTTGTGATGATCCTTTCCGCAATGACCGTTGGTGTGGGTGCTTCTTCGGCATACCAAACCTACACGTACTCCATTAAGGGTAAGGCGTTGTACTCTCCCGACGCCTACTCTGCGGTAAAATCCGTAGATGCTACTCTTATGGGTATGAGTGTCAATTTTGACAACCCCGGAGATATGGTTGTCGATAACGACCAAAAGGTTTATATTGCCGACACGGGTAATAACCGTATCGTCGTTTTGAGCCGTTATTACGAATACCTCTTTGAAATCTCGGCATTTACAAACGAGCAGGGTAACGAAGAC